>CAIQPA010000343.1 GCA_903873545.1 uncultured delta proteobacterium | reverse complement strand
CGTGCAGACCTGGCCCTCACCGAGGCAAAGCGGAGCGGCCAGCGCATCGTGCTGAGTCTGCCGACCACAAACGCCGATGCACCCACCCGCCGCGCCTTCGAGATTGCGCAGACCATCTTCGGTGCCGCCGAGCGCGGCGAGATGTTTGTCGCCTACCAGCCCATCGTCGAACTCGCCTCTGGCCGCCACATCAAGGCCGAGGCGCTCGTCCGGTGGAACCACCCCGAGTTCGGCAGCGTCAGCCCTGCCGAGTTCATCGCCATCTCCGAGCAGGTGGGTGCCATTCACGAGATTGGCGACTGGGTCGCGCTCGAGGCAGCCCGCTTCGCCGCCCACATCCGCGCCAACCTTGAACCCGCCTTCCAGATGAGCATCAACCGCTCTCCTGTGCAGTTCCGAGCAGACGGCGACAAGGAGCCGAAGTGCGTCGCCCAGTTCCGCGCGCTGGGCTTAGAGAAGGGGGCAATCATCATCGAAATCACCGAGGGCGTCCTCCTCGATGGTCGCGAGGCGAATCGTGCCCGGCTCGCCGACCTCCGCGCCTCCGGCATCGGCCTCGCCCTCGACGACTTCGGCACAGGCTATGCCTCGCTCGCGCAGCTCCACGCCTTCGAGATCGACATCGTCAAGATTGACCGCCGCTTCGTCTCCGGCCTCGCCGAAGGCAACCGCGAACATGCGCTCTGCGCCGGCATCATCAGCCTCGCCCATTCGCTCGGCATGACGGTCGTCGCAGAGGGCGTCGAGACCCCTGAGCAGCGCGACCTCCTGCTCGGCCTCCGCTGCGATTTCGGTCAGGGCTGGCTCTTTGGTCGCCCCGTCCCCGCCGATGCCTTCGAGGCCGCGCTGCGCAAGCAGCAGAACGGCTGAGGCGCGTTCAGGCCAGCGATTCCGGAGCAGCGTGAGCGCTTTCGCAACCTTCGCTGTCGCGCACGCCTCGTCGATACGATCGTCGCGCTCGGGCTGCTATCCGGTACGACGATTGTAAACCTCTGACGCTCAGCGCCACAGCCCGCAAAGCGGCGTGACAACTTGCATTCTTGGCCCTCGCTGTCAGAGTTGCGCTCCTCTGCTGCGCCCCGCCGACATGCCGAAGTCACCCACCTCATCGAACGCAATTCTGCAGGTCTACGAAGATGAACTCATCGTCGGCGACCTGCAGCGACGCGTGCTCAACTTCGCTACCACCACAGTCGCGGCGCTGAGCGGTATCCTCTCGCTCCTCTTCCTCTATCACGCGCTGGGCTACCTTGAGTTCCCCGCCTTCGAGATGGTCGGCACCGGCACGCAGGTGAATGCTGCTATCGGGCTGGCCCTCTTCTCGCTCACCTCCGTCGCGGTCCGGGTGCTCAACTCCAAGAGCGCCTCGCTCCACCTCTCGCGGCTCATGACGGTGCTGCTCGCCCTCGTCGTCGTGAACTTCCTCCCGGCGGCGGGGGTTCAATATGTCATGCCCCAGGCCATCTGGCTCCCCGTCCTCTTTGGGGCCGCCACAGTCAGCGGCACCTGGGCCGCCATCACAGCAGTGGGCACCCTCCTCGCCCTCGCGATTCGGTATTCCGACGCGCCGGTCTTCCACAACCCCGCCTCCGTCTTCGTCACCATCGCCATCTTCGTGCTCATCCTCTCCCTGCGATGGCTCTACGATGCGGGGCTGCGCGCCGTCGCCCGCTCCCACCAGCGGGTGCTGACCACGCTGCGCGTCGACACCCTCACCGGCCTCCCGAACCGAACCCGTCTCATGGAGCTGCTCAGCGAGCAGCAGAGCGGAGGCGACGGCTTTAGCGGCATCGCGGTTGCCCGCTTTGACATCGACGGCTTCGGCGCCATCTGCGACAGCATCGGCGCCACTGCCGGCGACGAGCTGCTTGTCCAGGTGGCACAGCAGCTCCGCACCGCCTTCTCCACCTCGCTCCGCACGGCACGCGTCGGCGCCGACGACTTCGCCGTTATCCTGCCTGCCCCGAAGGGACCGCAGGAGGCCGAGCTGCGCGCCGACGAGATTCTGCGCAAGCTGGGCGAGGCGCGCACCCTCGGCGACCTCACCCTCCGACTCACCTTCAAGGCTGGCGTGGCCGTGGGCGGCGCCTCGGCTGGAGAGACCCCCGAGGGCATCCTCCACCGCGCAGACCTCGCCCTGACCGAGGCCAAGCGCACCGGGCAGCGCTGCATCATGAGCCTGCCGGCCACCATCGCGGCCCCGCCCTCGCGGCGCAGGTTCGACATCGCCCAGCAGCTCTTTGGCGCCACAACGCGCGGCGAACTCCACCTCGTCTACCAGCCCATCATCGAGCTCGAGTCTGGCCGCATCGCCAAGGCGGAGGCCCTGCTGCGCTGGGACCACCCTGCGCTTGGCAGCGTCAGTCCCGGCGAGTTCATCGCCATCGCAGAAGAGGTTGGCGCCATCCACGAGATTGGCGATTGGGTCGCCGCCGAGGCAGCCAAGCAGGCCGTTCACCTCCGCGCCGCCGGCCACCCCGACTTCCAGATGAGCATCAACCGCACGCCCGTGCAGTTCCGCGCCGATGGCGACGAGG
>CAIQPA010000342.1 GCA_903873545.1 uncultured delta proteobacterium | reverse complement strand
CGCCTTCGGGGCGAGGACCTCGATCGCCGCCTTCGGGGCGGGGGCCACGGTCATCACGGCGGGGACCACGATCACCACCCTCGGGGCGGGGGCCACGGTCGTCACGGCGGGGACCACGGTCACCACCCTCGGGGCGAGGACCACGGTCATCACGGCGCGGACCACGATCACCACCCTCGGGGCGAGGACCACGATCATCACGGCGGGGACCACGATCACCACCGTCGGGGCGAGGACCACGGTCATCACGACGCGGGCCACGATCGTCGCGCGCAATGCGAGGCGCAACACCGGGCGGGTAGATTTCAACGGCCCAGAAGTTGCCGGCCTTGAGGAGCTCCACGAGCTCCGCATGGTTCGACGGGGTGCCGCTCAGCAGCGTCGCCCAGCGTGGCTCGTTGGCCTGCACGCCCGTCGCAGCAGAGCCGCCGAAGGCAGGCACGCCGGAGTAGCCGACGGCCTCGAGCGCCACAGCATTGGAGGAGGGATGCGAGCCGTTGCTGCCCACCTCGATGCCCGAGAGCCGCTGGTGCACGAACATGCGGTCGCGCGGGCTCAGCTTGCGGTCGCGGTCATAGGGATGCGCGAGCAACACCACGCCGCCTTCACGCTCCGCGTAGGCCACCACATCTTCGAGCGTCGGACGACCGAAGGCAATCAGCTCACGCCACTCTTCGCGGGTAAGGTAGGGGTCGATCTGCGGCAGCACCAGGATGGCATCGCCACCGCGGGTCGACAGCTCAACGCCCACAAACACGCGGAAGTCTCCGAACGTGCCGCGGGCGATGCCACGCGCCACTTCGGCAGAGGCTTCGCGGTCCGCGAACAGAACGGCGTCGAGGCCGGCGGCGCGAGCAGCGCTCACAACGTTGTCGACGGAAGCGCCACCCGAGGCACGCGAGTAGGTATGAAGATCAATCAGCACGGCAAAACCCCTAAGAAGGCGGGCGGCGGATACCACGCGACGCAGGTGATGTCCACAATCGCACCTCCGCGCGGACCGCACAGAAAGCCGCCTCGAAGCCGCGCAAGGTTTGCCTCCGGAGCCCACTCCCCCTAACCCAGAGAGCACCCTCGGAGGCCCATGCTACGCCACTTCGCCACCCGCTCCACCTGCGCGCTGCTGCTGCTGCTCTCTGCAGCCTGCAGCGACGAGCCGACGGCGCCCTCCCGCGAGGAGCTCATCGCACAACTCCGAACGGCCGCAGCAGCCGCGGCACTCGCTACGCCACCGACTCCCGCGACGGCCTCGCCGGAGGCCCTCGCGCTCGGTCAGGCACTCTTCACCAGCAAGCTCCTCTCCGGCAACCGCGACACCTCCTGCGCCACCTGCCACGACCCCCTCTTTGCCACCACCGACGCCCTCTCGCTCTCCATCGGCACAGGCGGCATCGGACGCGGGCCCAACCGCCAGCTTACCCCCTATCGCAGGCTCCATCCCCGCAACGCGCCCGACCTCTTTCTCCGCGCCACCGACCTGCAGACCAGCCTGCTCCGTGACGGCGGCGCTACCCGCCTCGACGACGACACCTTCACGCCGCCCGAAGAGGCCGAGCAGCCCTACCGCGAAGGTGTCGCTGGGCTCTTTTCCGCGGTCGCCCTCTTCCATGTGACGCAGCGCTTCGACATGCGCGGAAACGCCGGCGAAAACGCCATCGACGGCACACCCAACGAGATCGCCGCCATCGACGAAGACGACTGGCACAGCATGTGGGATGCCCTCGCAGTTCGGCTCCGCGAGGATGCAACCATGCGCCCGCTCATCGCGGCCGCCTTCCCCGGCGAGGCGCCCGAATCCCTCTCGCTTGAGCGCCTCTTCTCTGCGCTCGAGGCCTTCGCCGCGCAGGCCTTCGACAGCCGCGACACACCCTTCGACAGCTTCCTCGCAGGCGACGACAGCGCCCTCTCCGACCAGGCCATCCGCGGAGCACTCCTCTTCTCCACCTCCGCCGGCTGCACCAGCTGCCACAACGGCCCCCTCCTCGCCGACAACGCCTTCCACAACCTCGGCGTCCCCTTCAT
>CAIQPA010000341.1 GCA_903873545.1 uncultured delta proteobacterium | reverse complement strand
GGAGCGCGCGCGTGCGCCCCTTGCCGAAGCGAGGCATAGATGAAGATTCAAGCACTGCTGGTGGCGTTCGGCGCTCTCTCCCTCTCGGCCTGCGCGGTCGAAGACAAGCAGCCCAACTGCGAGAAGTTGGAGCGCTACATCGAGGGGCGCGAGCGGGGGCTGGAGCGCTCCTGCCGCGTGGACGACGACTGCAAGGTGGTCTTCATCCGCCCCGACCGCCCGATCGCCGCGAGCGAACTCCCCGACGACCCCGAGCTGCAGCGGGTCCTGGACGCCTACTACGGCCGCCCCGGCGCGGCGCTGGTGGAGGTGCCCGAGGGCGCTGTCCGTCCCGACACGGGCGCAGGCTCTGGCAGCGGCGCTGGCTCCGGTTCGGGCGTTGGCTCGGGCTCGGGCGTTGGCTCCGGCAGCGGCACGGGGACCAGCTCCGATGCCGGCATCTCCGACGGCGGTACGAGCGACACCACGACCGAGACGCTCGCCTGCATGGCGCTCCCCGCGCCGCTCCAGCGCCGGCTCATCGCCCGCTGCGAACCGGTCATCGATGAGGTCCCTGGCGAAGACACCGGCGTTGCAGACACAGGCACCGGCTCGGGTTCGGGGGACGGCTCGGGCGGTGGCTCCGGTTCGGGCAGCGAGGTGGTGGTGGACGACAGCGGCGTGGCCAAGGTCTGCGTCCTCCGCGGCGAGACAGACGGCCTCTTCGACCCCGACGGCATCGGCTCGGGCGACGAAGATGCCAGCTGCGCCTGCCCCGCCTGTGGCCCGCTCACGGTCTGCGCCGACTGCACCTGCATCTCGACCGCGTCGGTCTGCGGCAAGGCCTGCCTGGCGGCCGCAGCCTGCGGCTCGTTGCTCGAGATTGGCCTCGGCGCAACGGCCGCCGAGTGCGTCTCCTCCTGCGAGGCCGAGATTGCAGCGAACGAAGGCGTCACCGCCTCCGCCCAGTGCATCGCCACCGCCGCCTGCGATGCCATCCCGAGCTGCCTGGTCTCGTCGCCCTAGCGGGCGGTTCGGGCGGCGGCTGCGTCGAGGGCGATGAGCTGCTGCAGCGCTGTGCGGAGCTGCGGATCTGCCGCGGCTGCGCTGCCCGCCAGCGGGTCGACCGCCGGTGCGGGGTTGGCCAGCGCACCTTCGAGGTCGCGCTCCCGCTTGAGGTTCTTGTCGGCCACAACGGGTGCCTTCGACACCTCCACATCGGGCAGGATGCCGTCGTTCTGGATCGAGCGGCCAGACGGCCCGTAGTAGAGCGCCGTGGTGAACTTGATGCCGTAGTCGAAGGGCAGGTCGAGGATGCTCTGCACCGACCCCTTGCCGTAGGTGCGCTCGCCCACCACGACCGCACGGTGGGTGTCTTGGAGCGCGGCCGTGACCACCTCCGAGGCGCTGGCGCTCCCGCCATTCACCAGCACCACGAGCGGGCCGCGGAAGCGGGTGTCGCTGCGGTCGGCCATGAAGGTCTCCGGGCTCGCGCCATCCCGCTTGGCGGTCTTCACGATGAGCCCCTCGTCGAGGAAGGCGTCGGCCACCGAGACGGCCTCGCCGAGCAGGCCGCCGCCATTGTCGCGCAGGTCGAGGACCAGCCCCTTGAGCGGCGCCTTGTTCTCTGTCTCGAGCGCATCGATCGCCGCGCGGAGCTCGGCGCCGGTGTCCTTCTTGAAGCCGTCGAGCCGCACCGAGCCGTAGCCCGGCGTGAGCAGCTCGCCCTCGGCGGTGTTGGTGCGGACCACGTCGCGGGTGACCGAGAGCTGCAGCTTGGTGGCCTTGCCCTGCACCGTGCGGGTGAGGTCGAGTTTGAGGACAACGCCGGCGGGTCCGCGGAGCAGCCCTACCGCCTCATCGCGCGTCTTGCCGGCCATGGAGGCGCCGTCGAT
>CAIQPA010000340.1 GCA_903873545.1 uncultured delta proteobacterium | reverse complement strand
CATCTCTCTACCCCTCCCGTTGGGCTCGCCTTCGAGCCCATCTACAAGCGGAGCGTCAGCGCTGCGGCCAATGGCAACACCACCCCGTCCAACGATGCTGGCAAGGATCCCGCGACCGGCTTCCGGCTCGTCCGGTCGGTCAAGCCAACCCCTGTGGATGGGAACTGCCCACCCGACTTTGTGGTCTCCGCAGGGGGCTGCATTCCGGCAGGTCAGATGGTCTCTGTCACCCTCCCCGGGACCACCACCGTGGTGGGTCAGGGGCTCTCGCAGGCGGGGAGCAGCACTGTCAGCGACCTGATCTGCAACGCCGGCTACATCGCCAAGGGTTCGCTCTGCCTCGGCGACTTGGGCACGCTCTGCACCGCAGACGCCCAGTGCCAGAGCGGCTACTGCACTACCCAGGCCAGCGGCACGGCCAACGACCGATGCGCTGCGCCCCGCATGGTCTACATCCCCGCGGGATCGTTCCGGCGCGCCTCGGTTTCGGGCACCAGCGCCTTCACCATCAGCCGCCCCTTCCTCATGGACGAGACGGAGACGACCCGCGGTGAGTGGATGGTGCGCGCGGGCGGCGCGGTACTCGGTTACTCTTATGCGGGGAGTTTCTCCAACTCCGCCGTGGGGAATGTAGACCAGTTTGCGGTTGCCTCCTATGCGAACGCCCGCTCCATCGCCGAGGGGTTGACCCCCTGTTACACGATCAACCGTTCCGCTTCCAATACCGCTTATTTCGCGGCGACCGATAGTTGGTTCGATGGGCGGGTGACGGATGGTGTCTTCATCAACTCCTCCTCGCAGGTGATGACCTCGGTCAGTACCTGGCAGGGGGTGCAGATACGGTCCGACTTTTATGCCCCCTTTCGCCAGCCGCTGGAATGCGAGGGGTATCGGCTCCCCACCGAGATGGAGTGGGAGTATGCAGCGCGGGCCGGGACCACCACGGCCTATCCTTGGGGAGAGAGCGCCGGTGCGAGCGGCCTGAATTGGGGCGTATCGAACGGCAATTTCTTGGTGAAGCAGGGTTCAGCGAATCCCTGGGGTCTCTACGACATGTTCGGGAACATCGCCGAGTGGACGGGTGGGATGGGATATTTTCCTGGGAACAATGATCCCGCGGCCCTACCCGCCTACCCGGCAGATGGCGGTGCCATTACGGTCGACTACGAGGGCAGCTGGCTGGCAATCCCTGATATTCTGACCAGTTGCAATAACACCAACTCGAGGGTTGTTTGGCGCGGACTTGCATCGGCCGATGCATCGACGCCGTACAACGCCTTCCCCAGTCTTTTGGGTTGTGCCGATTCGCGGAGGAGATTTTACGGGGACCTAGGCTTCCGCCTGGTGCGGACGGTCGTCCGTGCGCCGAGCGCGGGCGGCTGCCCGGGCGCCTTCCACTTCAACACCACCTCCTCGAACTGCGAACCCGACCAGCGGGCCTGCCTGAGCGCGGGCATCAGCGGCTTCCAGAGCTGGGACGGAATCCAGTTTGGCGCCTGCACCAAGTGCCCCGTGGGCTCGGTTGCGCAGGGCACGGAGTGTGCCCTCGTCGCCAGCCGCACCGTAGAGTCGGGCCCCACGGTCTGCGGGAGCACCGGCCTTGTGACCGGCCTTTCGCTCGCCACCAACACGGTGAACGGAACGCTAACGTCCGGCGACTCCATCGGCGGCTTCCGCGACAGCGCGAGCGCGGTCGTCAACACCCGCTCCGACAAGTATTCCGTCGCCCTGCTGGCCGGCGAGACGATGGTGGCCACGCTCCGCAACCCCGCGGGCGACATGGATCCCTACCTGCTGCTCTATGGCGATGCCACGGCCGATGGCGTGACCCAGTGCGGGCCGCTCGCGACCGACAACGATGGCGGCCGGCGCACCGCTGCCCGCATCACCTTCCGCGCCCCCGTCGCCGGCACCTACTACCTGGTGGCCACCAGCAACACACTCCCCGCCTCGACCGCTTCGATCAGCTACGAGCTGGTGGTGACCAAGGGCAAGGAGATCGGCGAGGTCTGCACCGCAGACAGCCAGTGCGCCTCGTCTGCCTGTTCGTTGGGCCAGCGCCACAACGGCTATGCCGCCACCATCCCCCCCGCGCTCAGGGTCTGTGTACCCAACCAGCGGCAGCTCGACGGCGACCTGGTCCTCATCCCCGCCGGCTCCTTTGTGATGGGCTCACCGCTGAGCGAGATGGGCCGCAACACTGCCGAGAGGCAGCAGAAGGTCACCATCACCCGCCCCTTCTACCTCTCGCGCCTCGAGGGGACCCAGCGGGCCATCTTCGGCATCGACGATCCGACAGGCAGTTATGCCGCCACGTCGCAAGACATGACCTGGTGGAGCATGTTGGACTATGCCAACGCCCGCTCCGACGCCGAGGGGCTGCAGCAGTGCTACGCCGCTCCCTGCCTCTACTCCGCGTTCACGGCTGGCAACCTCAGCAGTGCCTGCACCACGACGCCCACCTTCGTCGGCCCCACCTGCACCGGCTACCGGCTGCCCACCGAGGCGGAGTGGGAGTATGCGGCCCGCGCCGGTACCACGGGGGCTACCTACAACGCAGGGGTCGACGGCCAGTCGCGCGCGGCGCTCAACGCCCTGATCCTCATGACCAATGGCACGAGTGTGGGCAGCAAACTCCCGAACGCATGGGGCCTCTACGACATGTTCGGCGGGCAATACGAGTTGGCCTTCAATGCGCCTGCGGCGCTCGCCGCGGCCGCCAACTATGACGACCCCTTCTTCGGCATCGCCTTCGGCAGCACCGACGCAGGGCTGTCGAGTCCCGTGGTAACTGGCCAGGGGTTGTCCTACGAGGACATTGCGAGCGGTTCTTTTCTGCCTCGGGCGGCCTATCGCGTGAATGGCGGATGGCCGAAGGGCCAAAACTATACTGCGTCGGGCCGGCTGGCCCGGACGGCGGTGCTGCCCAAGGCGGCCGGCGTCGCCTGCCCGGCGAACATGCACGAGAGCGGAAACCTCTGCGACGTGAACAGCCTGGCCTGCGCCATCGAGAACGCCTCCGCGGCCTCGCGCACATGGAACGCCGACACCGCCAGCTTCGGCAGCTGCTCGGCCACCGCCTGCGCGAGCGGCTACCACCTCGAAGGCGCCTCGGGCACCCAGGTCTGCGTTGCCAACATGCAGGCCTGCTCGTCTG
>CAIQPA010000339.1 GCA_903873545.1 uncultured delta proteobacterium | reverse complement strand
GTGGCCGTCAGGAGGGTCGGCAAGAAGGCGAGCAGCGCACGCTGCTGTCACTCGCGTCGCGCATCGTTTCTCCCTCCGAGCTTGAGCGGCTCAGCACGCTCACGCTGGATGCCTTACGTGAGCTGGTCGAGCGCGAGCTTGCCGCGCTCACGAGCAACCGTTCTTCCGACGGCGCGCGGTAGCTGAAGGCGGCCTGCCCGCTTCAGCGCGGCGGCATCCGGAGCGCGCCGTCGAGGCGGATGACCTCGCCGTTGAGGTAGCCGTTGTCGATGATGGCACAGGCGAGCTGGGCATACTCATCGGGCTTGCCGAGCCGGCTGGGGTTGGGGACCGTGGCCTCGAGCGCCTCGCGGGCGGGTGCGGGGAGCATCGCGAGCAGCGGGGTGTCGAAGACGCCGGGGGCGATGGTGACCACCCGGATGTTGTTCTTCATGAGGTCGCGGGCAGCGGGCAGCGTCATGCCGATGACGCCGGCCTTGGAGGAGGCGTAGGCGATCTGGCCAATCTGGCCGTCGTAGCCTGCGATGGAGGCCGTGTTGATGACCACGCCACGCTCGCCGCTCGGGAGCTGCTCGTTGGTGGCCATGGCGGCGGCCGCGTAACGGAGCACGTTGAAGGTGCCGAAGAGGTTGATCTTCATGACCATCTCGAAGACGCCAAGGTCGTGCGGCGAGCCGTCGCGTCCGAGGAGCTTGGCGGCCATGCCGACGCCGGCGGTGTTGACAGCGATGCGGAGAGGACCGGCCGCGGCGGCGGTGGCGACGGCAGCCTTCACGCTGGCCTCATCGGTCACGTCGACCGGCACAAACGAGGCGCCTTCACCGAGCTCTGCTGCGAGGGCGTTGCCCACCTCTGCGTTGCGGTCACCGATGAAGACCTGGACGCCGGCTGCATGGAGGCGGCGGACCGTTGCCGCGCCAAGACCCGAAGCACCACCTACCACCAATGCGATCTGACCCTTGCGTTCCATCTGCCTGCTCCGTCTGTCGGGCGCCGACCTGGCGCAGGAGCGGGCTTACTCAGGGCCGGTCGGGCTGTCGAGGCAGAGGCGCAGGTGGGGGCTGGGGCGGGTGGGGCGGGACGGTCGGTCAGACAAATGACGCAGGATAACGCGGCCCGTCGAAATGTTGCATGGTCGGGGTGAGCGGTTCGGCGGTGTGCGACGTCGCGCAGCCCGCCTCTTTGATGGGCTCCGGTGTCGATATCGCTTGTAAACCTCCCCAAGCTTTTCGGGGTGGTCGCTGGCGAAAACGCCCGAATTTTGGCTCAAACAGGGCCGATAGCGGGAAGCCGAGTGGATAGTATACCATCGTATGTGAATTGTTTGATTCACCACTGAAACGCGTGTATACGGATGTGGACTTCCGTTCCATCCACCCTCGTCTCTCGCGCGTAGGTTTTCATGCATTTCTCTAGCAAGTGTCTGGTTTCTATCACTTTGTTGGCCTCCATGGCCTCGGCCTGTGCCGAGTCCGACGCAGATCTTCAGCAGAAGATCGAGCGTACGCTCGACCGCCCCGATGCCGCCTCCGCCGTAAGCCCCGCAAGCGTGGCCTCCGACCTGACCACCGTTGGCCAGTTCCGTGGTACCGTGAACGGCACGACCGGTGAGCTCACCATCGACATGCTGGCTCCAGGTCAGGTCACCGATGAGGGCCTCCGCCGCGCTGCCCAGGGCCTCTGCGCCCTGGACATCATTCAGGATGGCATCGCCGGCTCCGGCCCCACCAACTCGCTCGAGCTGGTCACCGACAACACCGGCCTCGACGATGCCTGCCCCGCGGCGGCCGGCTCGCCCGCCTTCTGCGGCGATGTCACCATCCGCTCCTTCTACACGCGGCCCCTCTCCAACCTCTTCGCCCAGATCGATACGCTGGTCCCCTCCAGTGGCTTCTCGGTCGCCAACGGCGACCAGGTGGTCGGCGCCTCCAGCGGCCTCGGCTCCTGGGCCTACTCCGACCTTGAGGCCGCCGGCGGCGCGAACAGCGCGACCCGCAACTGGCTCTTCAACCGCTCGGGCGGCAACTTCACCTTCACCGGCCGCGTGGTCGCCAATGTGCCTGAGCTCTGCAACGGCCTGGACGACGACTGCGACGGCATCGTCGATGAGGGCGCCCAGTGCCGCGGCCTCGGCGCCGCCTGCACCGCGACCGCCGATTGCAGCGCGGCCTTCACCTGTGAGGCCGGCCTCTGCCGCACCCAGTGCGGCAACGGGAGCCTCGACGCTGCGGAGCAGTGCGATGAGGGCAACGCGGTGACCGAGACCTGCGCCTACGGCGAGGCCTCCTGCACCGTCTGCGACAGCCTCTGCCAGCTGGTGCCCGGTGCCATCTCGAGCTGCGGCGACGCCACCGTCAACGCCCCCTACGAGAGCTGCGACGACGGTAACCTCGCCACCGAGGCCTGCCCCTACGGCGCGGCCTCCTGCACGGTCTGCGACCTCGCCTGCAACCAGGTGGCCGGCGCGCCGAGCCTCTGCGGCGACGGCACCACCGACCCTGCGCAAGAGCAGTGCGACGACGGCAACACCGTCACCGACAACTGCCCCTACGGCGACACCATCTGCTCGATCTGCGACAGCAACTGCCAGAACGCTTCGGGCATCCCGCAGGTCTGCGGCGACAGCATCGTGAACGGCGCCGAGAGCTGCGACGACGGCAACCAGACGACCGAGGCCTGCGCCTACGGTGAGACCGCCTGCGCGATCTGCGACGCCACCTGCGCCAGCGCAGCCGGCGCGACCGCCTTCTGCGGCGACGGCCTCCTGGCCGCGAGCGAGACCTGCGATGACGGCAACATGGTGGACGGCGACAGCTGCAGCAGCCTCTGCACCTGCGGCACCGGCGTCCACCTCGAGGCGGGCAGCTGCCAGGCCGACACCCGCGCCTGCAGCGTTGC
>CAIQPA010000338.1 GCA_903873545.1 uncultured delta proteobacterium | reverse complement strand
GTTTCGAACGCCGACCAGGCCGACACCGACCGGAACGGCGTGGGCAACGCCTGCACCGATGACCGCGACGGCGATGGTGTTTTGGATGCGCGGGACAACTGCCCGGAGGTTGCGAACCGGGATCAGACAGCGACGGATGGCGACGGGCAGGGCGATGCCTGCGACACCGATGACGACAACGACCTGGTGCTCGACCCGCGCGACAACTGCCCGCTGGTGGCGAACCAGGCGCAGACCGACAATGAGGCCGACGGCATCGGCGATATCTGCGATTCGGACGACGACAACGACGGCATCTTTGATGGCAGCGACAACTGCCGCGGGATTGCCAACAGCGACCAGCTCGACAGCGACCGAGACGGCGTTGGAAATGTGTGCGATACGGAGCAGACCTGCGCGACGAGCGCGGACTGCGACGCGGGCTCTGTCTGCGATGGGGGCCTTTGCTACGAGCTCACGGCCTGTGCGGCTGATAGTGCCTGCGATGTGGGCTTCATCTGCCAGAGCGGCAGCTGCGTGCCGGCCGACACAGTGGCAAGCAGCTCGTGCGGCTCGGATGCGGACTGCGACCCGGGCCTCAACTGCCTCTTCAATGTGTGCGTGCCCGAGCGCTGCTTCTCGGACACCGACTGCCCGAGCGGTCAGCGCTGCCTGAGCGGCGAGTGCATCTCGGGCGAGATCCCGCTGCCTGCCGGTTGCGCCACCGACAGCGACTGCAGCGCCGGAGAGAACTGCAACTTTGGGCTCTGCATCGCGGGTGGTTGCGGTTCGACGGCCGACTGCGGATCGGGCGAGACCTGCTTGGCGGGTTTCTGCGCCCCCTTCGCCCTGCCCTTCCCCACGCCGTCGTGCGACACGAATGCAGACTGTGCCACTGGTAACTGCCTGCTCGGGATCTGCGTGCCGGCGCTGCCCGGCCTGCCGAGCGGCTGCGTCGATGCCCGGGACTGCGGCTCGGACCAGAGCTGCGTGCTTGGCATCTGCTTCGACAGCCAGTGCCAAGTTCAGTCCGACTGCCCGAGCGGGCAGGACTGCCTCTTCGGCTTCTGCTCGCCCTCCGACCTTCCGCCGCCGGTGCCCGGAAGCTGCGCCACCGATGTGGACTGCCCTGACGGAGCGAGCTGCCAGTTCACCATCTGCCTGCCCGACGCGCTGGCTGGCATCGGGAGCAGTTGCGGACGGGGTGACGCCTGTGATGCGCCGCTCTCCTGCCGCTTCGGCTTCTGCCTGCCCTTCTAGCGGACGCTAGCCGCGGGAAGCGGCTTCGATGCTGAGCGCGATGAGGACCTGGGCGCCGTAGTAGAAGGGCAGCCCCCAGACCTTGTTACGGATGGTCTGCGCGACGAAGCGTTCGCGGGCGACCGCGAGGTCGGAGATGGCGAAGAGGATGGCGCCCACCGGCAGGAGGAGGGGGGCGCCTGCCGCTGCTGCTCCGATGGTCAGAACGACCATGGTGGCGATGGTGAGCAGGTAGGCAAGCACCGCGCGGCGCATGAAGCCCTGCAGATGGGGCGAGAGCCAGCGCCAGGCGAGGGTGCCTACGACTGCCATGAGGAGCGCGCCGACGGTGAGCGCCGGTGCTGCGGCAGCAAGCGCGCCGGGCTTGCCGAGGAAGGTGCCCGCCCCCGCCGCGAAGGCGACATGACCGAGCAGGAAGCTGCCGAGCCCGGCGAGGAAGGTGGCGTGCCAGAGCAGGAGCACATCTCCGACGAAGGAGAGGATGAAGCCTGCGAAGAGGACCTGGCCGAAGGTGGTGTCGGCGGCTCCAGCGAAGGCGGCGAGAGCGACGAAGGCGGCCGAGGCGAAGGTCTTGAGAAGGCAGCCAGCGACCCGCTGCTCAAAGAACTCAGCGGCGAGGTAGCCGAAGCAGCCGACCATGGTCGCGACGGCGAGGAGCAGGATCATGCGCCGTCCCGTGTGGAGAGGAAGGAGGGGTCGTCGTGGTCGAT
>CAIQPA010000337.1 GCA_903873545.1 uncultured delta proteobacterium | reverse complement strand
CGTCAACCCAGAGGCGGTAGGCTCCGTCGGCGGCGATCCCGATGCGAACCGTCTCGGCCTTGAGTATCTTGAATCCGGTGGCGGCGAAGACCACGGCGCTCTCGGAGGGGACGAGGCGCTGGCCAAGATCGATGTAGCCGGTCTCGGCGTCGCCACCGAGCTCCTGCCAACCGACGGGGACGACGGCACCGGGGTCGATGGCATCGGCGCGGAAGCCCTCTTCGGGCGGCGCAGGACGGGCGAGTCCATCGTCGCCTGAGTTGGGGAAGGGGCCGATTGCCCAGAAGCGGGTCGCGAAGCCCAGCGCGGCCATTTGCCCCTGGACCCGCTCGCCCATCTCGAAGCGGAGGCGGAGTTCGGCGTAACGGGCGAAATCTGCGACGGCAGCGAAACGGGTGGCATCCGCGAGTGCTGCATACTGCTTCGCTGCCTGCCGCGGCGAGGCGTAAGGGAGCCATGTCGCAGCGCTGAGAAGGTCTGCCAGCGCCTCCGGTTCCGAAGGCGCTGCCTGCGACCTTGCGAGCGCCTCTCCGAAGGGGTCGGGCGCAGCAGACCAGGCCGTCGCCGACAGCGGCAGCGCGAGGAGGAGCGAGAGCATGGCCCACGCCAGAGACCGAAGGGTCGCCATCAGTTGCCTCGTTACGGGTACGATCTGGGCACTAGAGGCGCCCGGTTCGCAGGGCAACGGCAAGGCTGCGATTGACACCGCGCGGGCTTGCAACCTACCAACCCGCTAGACTGCACTTCCGACCCCTTACGCAGAGCCACCGCATGCGCCTCCTTCACCTCTGGGCCCTCCTCCTGCTGCTCTGTCTCCCGCTGGCGACCGGCTGCAAGGACATCACCAAGGCCGGTCAGCCGAGCATCCGGCTGCAGTCTGATGTGCTCGCGTTTCGCGTTGCCGTCATCGGGCAGTCGCAAGCTAAGAACATTGTGCTGCAGAACGAGGGCACGGCCGACCTCAAGTTGAGTTCGGTCTCGACGGGCATCGACGCCGCCGTCCTGCAGCTCGGCGCCCCCGGCGATACCGTGTTGTCGCCCGGCGAGCAGACCCAGATTGTGGTCACCTACACGCCGCGAGACTACGCGCCGCTGTCGGGTGTCGTGACCATCCGCTCCAACGACCCGACCGAAGGGGTGGTGCAGGTTGCTGTGAACGCGCCGGCCTCGCTTCCGCTCCTTCTGGCCACACCCGACCCGGTTGACTTCGGCGTACAGGAGCTCGGCGCCAACGCGACCCAGACGGTCACCATCACAAACAACGGATATGGCCCCGCCAACATCTGCGAGATTGTCCTCACGGGCGACGCCGAGGTGACCAGCGATATCGCCGCGCAACTTGCGGCGGCGGGGATCGCGCCAGGCGAGACGCTGGTGCTCGCGCCCAAGAACGATCCCTCCGCAGCGGCAGGCGCAGGCGACTTCGCCTTTACGGTGATCTACGACCCGCAGGTGCCGGGCGACACACTGGCCGCCGTCCTGGTCCGGACGGACGACAAGGACTTTGGCGCAGGTGGATGCAAGGCGAGCAACGGCGACATCGAAGCCGAGCGTGCGAGCTGGAACACCCAGACCATCCCGGTGCTGGGCCGCGCCGAGGATGCGCTCCTCGATGTCTCTCCGCAGCCCATCGACTTCGGCGAGAGCCCCATCGAGGGTACAAAGCGGATGTCTGTGACCATCCGGAACATCGGCGGCGTAGACCTCCGCCTGAACGAGGTGAGCGTGGATGCTGCGCTCTTCCCGGAGTTCGGCGTTGAAGCTGAATCGCTCCCCACCCTGCCCCGGACCCTCGCGCCCGATGAGTCGGTGACCGTCATCGCGACCTTCCGTGCCCGTCTGCTCGGCGTGCCTTCGGCAGGCTACCTGCATGTGGGGTACGAGAAGGCGGTTTCCGGCGAACTCGCCGACCCGATTGATGTCGCGATGACCGGCGTTGGAGCTGCGGTCCTCTGCCCCATCGCCGTCGCCAAAGCCTCCGTCGAGGGCGACCCTGAGTTCCGGCGCGCAGCCGAGGTAGACTGGGCGCAGCCGCTCGATCTGCTGCACCTTGACGGCAGCGAGTCCTACGACCCCGACGGCGGCGGCGCACCTCTCTCGGCCTACCGCTGGAGCATCGTGCAGCGACCGGACGATGCGGTGAACGGGCTGCAGCCCGACCCCATTGATCCGCTCAACCCTGCGCTGCAGACCTTCACCATCTACTTTGCCGGCGAGTACCGCTTCCGGCTCGAGGTGGCCGACGGACAGAACATCGCGAGCTGCGAGACGGCCGACGTGAT
>CAIQPA010000336.1 GCA_903873545.1 uncultured delta proteobacterium | reverse complement strand
GCGTCGTTCAGCGGGTCGGTGAGGCCGTCGCTGCAGAAGAGGAAGAGGTCGCCCGGCAGCACAGGCAGCGAGGTGACCTCGGGCTCGACCACGGGGTGGAGCCCCATCGCCCGGGTGATGACATTTTTGTAGGCGAAGCCGTCGGCCTCGTCGCTGCTGAGCAGGCCGAGCGCCAGATACTCGTCGGCGAGGCTGTGGTCCTTGGTCACCCGCTCGAGGCGGCCGGCGCGGAGCCGGTAGGCGCGCGAGTCGCCCACATGGACGAGATACATCGACGACTCAAGGAAGTAGCCGCCCACCAGCGTGGTGCCCATGCCGCGGCAGTCGGGCTGCGTGGAGGCATGGTCGAAGATGAGCTGGTTCGCGAGCAAGGTGGCCTGCACCAGCCGCCGCTCCTCGGCATGCTCAGGCTGGCGCCGCTTGAAGGGCCAGGCGGGCGCGCGGTCGCGGAGCAGCTCACGGAGGTGGGGGTCGGAGAGCGCTGTGTCGTAGATGTCGCGGAAGGTCTTGACCGCAATCTCCGAGGCGACTTCGCCCGACTTGTGGCCGCCCATGCCGTCGGCGACCACGCAGATGGGTTCGTGGCGCGAGATGAAGAGGTTGTCTTCGTTGTTGGTCCGGTTTCTCCCCACATCGGAGAGGCCGGCGAAACGGACGCGCATGGGAACCAGCGGGGCGAGATTACGGGGCGTGTATCCTGCGCGAAAGCCCGTCAGCGGTCAACGGGGGAGGCGTCGGATTGTGGAGGAATTGCGGCGAGCGCCCAGCGGAGGAGCAGCGCGGCGGCGACGAACATGGCTCCGCCGAGCAGCAAGAGGTGAGAGGTGGGCAGCTCCTCGGTGCTCGCAAGGCGGGGCATCACCACACCGTTGAAGCCGTTGAAGGCAAAATGGACGAAGGCCGGTGCAAGCCAGCCGCCGGCCCGCTCACCTAGCGTGGTCCAGAAGAGGCTGACGATGAAGATGGGGAGCAGCAGCGGCGGCATCACATGGAGGGAGGCGAAGAGCGCTGCGACGATGAGGATGCGGCTTGCTGGCAAGAAGGAGGCCAGCTGGGAGCGGATGACGCCGCGGAAGAGGAGCTCCTCTGCGAATGCAGGCGCGACCGCCACCGAGAGCAGAATCGCCGGGATGGCGCGGGGGTCGGTGGGCCGCAGCAGCTCGGCGTAGTGGCTCTCGAGTTCGAGCATGCTGGCGGCAAAGGCCGGAATGGCGCGCCGCTCGAGCTCGATGAGGACGCTGCCGGCGACCGCAAGGGCGACGCCAAGCAGGAGTGCGCGGAGGGCGAGGCCGGGGGAGATGGCGCCGAGCGCGAGGTAGGAGGGGCGGCCGGCGGCGACCAGGAGCGCGACGCCAACGCCGCCTGCGAGGGTGGCCAGCGCGCCCTGCAGGTAGGGGTTGAGCATGTGCGTTGCCGCACCGGCCAAAGCGAGTGCGGTAAGCGCGAGAAGGGTGGTGCCGATGGCCTGCGCAAGTGCGACAAGGCGCGGAGATTGAAACATGGAGCGGCAGCATGCTGTGGCGGTCTGCAGCCTTGCCTCGGCAGGCGCAGAGCGTTACGCCTCGCCCACCCAAACGAGGCAAGGTCATGAGGTCGATACAGGTCACCGGAGCGCGCGTCCACAACCTCAAGAATGTCTCGGTGACGCTGCCGAAGGGCAAGATGGTGGTCTTCACGGGGCCGTCGGGGAGCGGCAAGTCGTCGCTCGCCTTCGACACGCTCTTTGCAGAGGGCCAGCGGCGCTACATCGAGGGGCTGAGCGTCTATGCGCGGCAGTTCCTGGGCGACACGCAGAAGCCCGATGTGGATGAGATTCGCGGGCTGTCGCCGACGGTCTCGATTGAGCAGAAGTCGGTGGTGCACAACCCGCGCTCGACGGTGGGGACCATCACCGAGGTCTATGACTACCTGCGGGTCTTCTGGGCCCGGGTGGGCCACCAGACCTGCCACAAATGCGGCACGGCGGTGGGCGGCGGCAAGCCGGCCGAGATGGCGCGCTTCCTGACGGCGCTGCCCGAGGAGACCCGCTACCTGGTGATGGCGCCGCTCATCCGGAACCGCAAAGGCGAGTTCCGCGACCTCTTCGCCTCGCTGCGGAAGCGGGGGCTGGTTCGGGTGCGGCTCAACGGCGAGGTGCTCGACCTGGCGGAGCTGGAGAAGGTGGACAAGAACACGCGCCACACCATTGAGGCCGTGGTCGACAGGCTCACCGGTTCGATGCCGAAGGAGCGGGTGCTGGCGGCCATCGACCAGGCGCTCGCCATCGGCAGCGG
>CAIQPA010000335.1 GCA_903873545.1 uncultured delta proteobacterium | reverse complement strand
TGGCGGTGCGGGCTGGTTGAACCGCGGCGGCGGCGGCGGCGCCGCGGGCGGCTGTGGCGGCGGCGGCGGCTCTCCGGGCAGCCCCGGCGGCTCCGTCTTCGGCCTCGTCAATCTCGACGCGGATGCGCTCCCCACCACCAAGAGCTTTGCGATCGAGATCACCTCGGCCGGCATGGGCGGTATGGCGGGCGGCGGCGGCATGGGCCAGCAGGGCGGCCCGCAGAACAAGTCTCCCATCTCCTTCACCACCCCCTTCCTGGACGAAGCAACCTGGACTGCAAACGGCGGGAACGCCTCCTGGTTCGCCGCCGGTGGCGCAGGCGGTTCGGGCGGCGGCGGCGGCGGCGGTGCAGGTGGCCCTGGCGGCTGGGCCGTCGGTGTCGCCAAGTCGTCCCTCCTCGCCCTGCCTCTCTCCATCGAGATTGCCGTCAGCGCCGGTGGCATGGGCGGCATGGGCGGCATGGGTGGCATGGGTGGCGTTATCGCCACCGGCGTGGGCGGCGGGCTTCCCATCACGGGGAGTCAGGGCCTTACCGGCACTGCGGGCGGCGCCCTCCTTGCCTGCGCCCTCGACGGCGGCAGCAGTGGTGATGTTGGCTGCGCCGCACCCCCCTTGGCGCTGGGACAGAACTGCCAGCTCGATCGCGAGTGCGCCTCGGGGCGGTGCGCCAACGCGCCCGAGGGCTCGCTCAACGACCGCTGCGCCCCCACGGGCATGAACTACCTGCCAGCCGGCACCTTCTACATGGGTTCCTACGCCGGCGAACCCGCCCACCAGCTCGACGAGGTCCACCACCGGGTCGCCCTCACCCAGCCCCTCTTCCTCGACGCGACCGAGGTCACCCAGGAGCAGTGGAGGGCGGCCAGTGGCGGTATCAACCCCTCCTGTTACAAGTCGAACAGCACCAGCTGCGGCTCGCTTGCCGGCGCCAGCACCAATCTCGACTCCCCCGTTGAAAACTTCAACTTCTACGCAGCCCTCGCCTTCGCCAACGCCCGCTCTGCGGCGAATGAACTCAGTGCCTGCTATTCACTCATCGGTTGCAATACCGCCGTGGATGCAGCGCCGACCGGAGCCCTCCTCAATATCTGCGCATCGGGATTTGTCCTCATCTCAGGGGCTACTGCCGCGGCCAACATCTGCCGGAAGTATGCGTGGGAAGACGGCGACTTTGCCTGCACCGGCTACATCGAGGCCCCGGACTGCATGGGCTACAGGCTCCCGACCGAGGCCGAGTGGGAGTATGCAGCCCGCGCAGGTGCAACCGACGCCCTCTACTGGGGCAACAGCTACAACGGCGACTACCTCTGGGAGAAGAGCAACACCACCGGCGCCGCCTACACCCGTGCCGTGGGTGGAAAGCGCCCCAACGCTTGGGGCCTCTACGACATGCTGGGCAATGTGAGCGAGTTTGTGGCCGACGGCTACAACAAGCTCTACCCCAACGGCGCCATCGACCCGCTTGTCTCGGGCAGTAACACGCTCCTCCCCCGCATCACCCGTGGCGGCTCCATCAACGAGACTGGCTTCTATGTCTATGGCCGCAAACGTCTCGGAAACCTGACAGATTCGGTCCCCACAGGCATTGTCACCCGCTCGCAGTATGTGGGCCTCCGCCTCGCCCGGTCTGTCATCGACAGAGGCGCCTCTCCGGCCACTGTGGCCATCAGCTGCCCGGGCGGCTCCCATGTGGAGGCACGCCTCTGCACCTCCGATCTCCGCAGCTGCGTTACGGCACACGGCACAGGGACGCAGAGCTACGGCACGCTGGGGTGGTCTGGCTGCAGCGCCCAGCTCTGCGAGGACGGCTACGAGGTGGTCGGCACGGTTTGCAAGGCCGCCTACGGAACGCTCTGCAGCTCTGATGCCGATTGCACTGCCGGCTACTGCGCCACGGCGGCGGAAGGTATCCGAAACGATCGCTGCGCTCCCCCCGGCATGGTCGTGATCCCCCGCGGCTCCTTCACCAAGAAGATTTCGAGCACCTCGTCTGCCATCTTCACCATCTCTCGCTCCTTCTTCATGGACGAGACCGAGACCACCCAACAGGCGTGGAAGTCCCTCTCGGGCGGCGAAAACAGATCCTGCATCCAGACGCCCCCCAACGGCACCAACCCCAACTGGGCCTGCACGACCACCAACAACTTCGACGCCGGCCCTCTCACCAATGTGGACTGGTACGCGGCCATGGCCTTCGCCAACGCCCGCTCTGCCGCGGAGGAGCTGCAGGAGTGCTACATCTTGCCCAGCAACTGCACCGATCCTGCAAACGGTTGGCAGGATGGCATCCATTCGGGCTGCTCCGAGACGGGCACGGCCAC
>CAIQPA010000334.1 GCA_903873545.1 uncultured delta proteobacterium | reverse complement strand
TCTCCTCCGGCGGAACTGCGAGGCCGAAGGGGTAGCCCGTCGCCAGCGCCTCGTTGCGGAGCGATGCAACGGCGGCCTGCGCGGGTGCCACGATCGCGGCAAGCCGGTCGCTCTCTTCGACCGACCAGGAGAGCCCCGTACGCAGACAGTCGATGTCGATGCCACAGCTCTCGAGCGCTGTGGCTCTGCGTGCGCGCCGGTCGGCCAGCAGCGCCGTGTGCTCGGGAGTCGCGAAGAGGAAGGGCACGGCGGAGGCGATGCTGACAGCCGAGAGCGGGCTGTAGCGCCGCTCGCCAGCGAAGGCCTCCATGGAGGGGAGCGGGCTCCAGCTCAGCGGCTCCGCGACCAGACATGGCGCAGGGTCGAGCAGCGCCCGGAGCCGCTCCTCTTCGGTGAGGACCGGCTCGCCGCTTCCGCTTCCCTCTGTGGCATCGTCTGCGTCCGACGAAGCGTCCGCCGTAGCGTCTGCGCCGGTGTCTGCGGCGCCCGATCCGTCGGCGCTCCCTTCGTCCGAACTGTCTGTCGCCTCGACCGTCTTGGCGGTGTCGGCGCTGCAGGCTGCGAGCAGGAGGAGGAGGGGAAACTGGCGCATGCGAACTCCGGCAAAGGGTGGTTGCAACGGAGCGGCGCGAGGGGGCTGCTGTCAACCCCGATCCGCTCTGTGTCGCCTTGGCTACATCATCCCGCGGCGCGTATCACTCGTCGTCGCACTGGCTTGTGAACCAGGTCTGCGCCGGCGCGGAGCGGAGCAGCATGAGCTCCACCCGCCGGCTCCGGTCGTCCTGGATGTTGCCGCGCGAATCTCGGATCGGCTTGGTCTCGCCGAGCGCCACCGTCTCGATCTGTGCATCGGGCACACCGAGCCGCTGCAGGAGGGAGCCGACGCCCTCGGCGCGGTCTGCGGAGAGGGTCAGGTTCTTGTCGGCGTCGCCCCGTTTGTCGGCGTGACCCTCGACACGGACCATGAGCGCAGGGTCGCGTTTTGCCCGCTCTGCGATCTCCGAGAGGAAGGGCATGATCCGGTTGTTCGGCGTCGCCGACGCGGTGTCGAAGAAGGCCTTGGTCGAGGGGACCTCGCGGGCCTCGACCCGGTCGGCGCGCAGGAACTGCCTGCCTGCGAGCGCGAAGAGTTTGCCCCGGTAGATGGCCGGGTGGGTCGCCGAGGCGCCGGCCAGCCCGCCCACCTCTGCCCAGCTCATGCCGTCATCCTCGGAGCAGCTCATCTGGCTCATTGTGCTGGCGCAGACAATGCCGTCATCCGAGAGCACCACCATCGGGTGGCCCGCGCCGGGGAGCCGGAGCGTGGTGGCCCAGCTCCGCCCGCCATCGATGCTCCGCAGCAGGGCGCCCTCGTCCGTCGTCAGGAGCTGGAGCGGCCGCCCGCTGCCCATGCCGGCAAACCGGGTCCGCGCAACGCCTGCGCCTGTCGCCAGCCCCTGCACGGGCTCCGTCACCCAGCCGCTCTCCTTGGGGCCGCGGCAGCGCCGCGAGAGGCCGTCTGCGGTGTAGCAGAGGCGCGAACCGGGCCCCTTCGGGAGGTTGAGGACGAGCATGGGCGCAGCGGCTCCGGCGTCGAGCGGGAGCAGGGTCCCGACAACGCCGCTGCTGTCGATCGAGGCAAAGGCCGGCACGCCATCGAAGCTGCCCTCCGCCCAGACACCACCCTCGCCGTCTGCGTAGATGGCGGTGATGTTGCGGTCGGCGACGGTCGCAATGACTGTGTCGGAGGGCCAGCCACGGATGGTGAGCAGCTTGTCGCTCGAGAGGTGAAACTCGGCGCTGTCGGTGAGGACAACGCTGTCGATGTTGGCACCTGCCTCTGAAAGCTCCTCCACCGCCTCCCACTGCGCGCCGCACTGGGTGGTGCGGTAGCGGGTGGCGTTGCCGGCGATCGCGGTGGCTGCGGGGCAGGTGAGATCGCCGCCCACGTGGAGGGCGCGGGTGCGTTCGGCTGCGAGCGTCGCGACTGTCCGGAGCAGGCTCTCCGGGTGCACCACGACGTTCAGCTTGGAGAGGTCGACCGGGTCGGGCGAGCTCCGTTTGAAGGTGATCACATACTGCGAGCTGAGCCGGTCTGCGATGTCGAGGAGTGCGGCCGTGTAGGGCGCCTCGCTGGTAGTGTCGTCGGGCACCTCGTAGGCCTTCCCGCCGAGCTCTGCGCCGAGCCGGTGAAAGGTCTCGGGACCCTCGGAGACGATGAAGAAGGCGCGGGTGCCTCGCTTGGTCAGCTCCTCGGAAATCTCGTCGACGACGGGCGACCAGGGCGGCGTGGGCACGGCGCACTGCTGCGCAGCCTGTGCTAGTTCATTTGCGACGGCAGACTGGCACTGGCGCACACCGGCGCGTGCCATGCACTGCTGCACAGCACGCTCCATCTTGTGGCCCGGATCGGCGCGATCCACCTGCGCAGCGCAGCGGCTCATGCCGCCCGCAGAGGTCGCCTTCTGAAAGCAGCTCGAGGCCTGTTGCAGCGTCAGGCAGGGGTCGGCTGACGCCTTGTGTTTGAGCAGCGCGCGACCGGTACGGTTGGCCTGCAGCGCCTCGTCGGTCATCACGATCACCACCCGCTCCGCCCGGCTTCCAAAGAGGTTGCTCGACTCGACCAGCGCGCCAACGCTGTCTTCGCCATTGCCGCCGGAGGTGCGGGTCATGCCGCTCAGCCAGCGCTGAAAGGTGGCCTCGCTGGGCTGCGGCCGCTGCTTGGAGACCAGCTCTTCGTTGAAGGTGATGAGGCCCAGCGAGAGGTTTCGCATGCGGAAGCTGAACTGGTCGGCGAACTGCTGCACCGAGCTGCGGACGGCGTCCTGTTCGGTCGACATCGAGCCCGAGAGGTCGATGGCGAACATGATGTCGAGGGGCCTGTCGTCGTTCACGCCGAGGAAGGCGCTGATGGGCCGCGCGACCGACCCCTCGTAGAGGCGGAAGGCCTCCTGGCTCAGGCCGGAGACCCGCTCCTGGCGGCAGTCGGTCACGTTCACGTAGAGGTCGACGCTCTCCTTTCTGACCACGGTGTGGGTCACCTGTGCACTCATGCCACGCCGGGCTGCGCGGGCGATGTCGCGCAGCGCGATGAAGCGGGCCTCTGCCTCTCCGCGGCGCGGCTGCGGCGGCGCGAGCGTGAGATAGCTCTCCCAGGCCGGAACCGTGTCGGCCTCCATCGCCTCGTTCCAGAGCGCCGCCTCGAGGTCGGTCGCCTCGGTTGCGTCGAGCGGGCAGGGCGAGGCGAGCAGGTAGAGCAGCAGCAGACCGCCGGAGTCCTTCCGCTCGCCTGCTGCCGCAGCAAAGGCCTCTCGCTTTGCCGCGAAGGCCTCGGGCAGCCCGGGCCGATGGGCGAACGAGCTCCAGAGCTCGAGCACATCGTCGTGGCTCAGCGGGTGACCGGAGAGGTAGCCGCCGATGGGCACCAGCAGGATCGTGTTGATGGCGGTCATCACCCGCGTCGTCCAAGGCTCGCTCGGGTGCGCCGCGCCGAAGCGTTCGAGCGACTCGATGCCGGCCCGCACTGCCGCTGCGAAGTTCAGCTCGACGATGGCCTCCTCTGCCGCCGCCACCTTGGGCGCCGCGCCCGGCCAGCCGCGGTAGGTGGCGATGAACCGCACCCACTTCGTCTCCGTCGGCGACTGCATCGCCTCGTCGTAGGCCAGCTCCAGCTCGAGCTTCCGCGTCGACAGATCGGCCTCCGAACCGTCGACGGGGCGGTACCGCTCGCGGAAGGCGCGCAGGCTTGCAACGCGTCGGCTGCCGAGCGCATCGCGGAGCGCCAGCTTGAACTCCAGCACACCGGCCTCCGCGACGAATCGCTCCGTCCCCGGGAAGCTGCCATACTGCGCCCGATAGTCCCGCAGCGCTTCCACCGACGGGTTGGCCGCCACCTCATCGAGCGCCTTCGCCGCAGCAAGCACGCGCGCCTGCCCCGCCGCCCCTGTCGTCGGATAGAAGGCGGCAAACTTGAGCAGGATTTCGGGCGTCGGTCGCGGCATCACCGCGTCGCGAAGGGTCGCGGCCGCCTCGGCCTCGTAGGCCCGGTCGCGGAGCTGCTTCGCCCAGCGATCGTTGCGGTAGCGGAGCTGAAACTCGCGGTAGGCGTCGTCGGTGTCGGCCTTCGCCGCCTCGCGGAAGCGGGCCTCCGCGATGAGCAGCATCACCGCGAGCCGTTCATCGCTCGGCGTCTCCGTCGACGCACCGGCGATCCAGGCTTCGCCCATCACGATGGCCTGCCCCGACTGGTCGGCATCGATCGCCTCGCGCATGCCCTGGGTGATGTGGGTGCAGCCCGTCGCGACGAGGGCGACCCACGCCAGCCCCGCCGCCATCGCCAACATCGACCGTCTGAAACGATTCACGCGCAGATTCACAAATGCTCCCTGAGATGGTGCCGCCGCCGAGGACCCCCCGAGCTGCCGGAGCGAATACCCTCCGCCCGCACGATTGCAAATGAGAAGCAGTGCCCCGAGAGATTGGACATCTCCTCCAAGATCGCATCTCGTCGCCGCGGAGATTTGATGGGCCGGAGGGTGCGATGCCGAGAGAGTGGAAATGGAGCGCGATCGCATCCTTCGCAGTCGCGCTGGCGCTGGGCGCACAGGCGGCTGCAGCTGCGCCATCGCCCTGCGCCGATGGCCCCGAGCGGAGCGACGCACTGCTCAAGCGCTGGGTCGAGGAGGACGTCGTGCTTGGACCGGTCGCAGCCCGCGCCAGCGCCACGCGGCTGCAGCTCCGCATCTACCTGCCGCCCTCCGACGAGGCGCCCTGCGGCAGGCTTATGACCTATCGCGAAGATGCCGAATATCTCTACCCGGCCAGCGCCATCAAAATCGTCCCGGCCATCGCGGTACTGTCGCGCTGGTCGGAGGGTGGCGCAGGAACCCCGCCGCTCGATGCGCCGCTGCTCTTCTCCGACAAGGAGGCCGACGACGCCTTCGGCCACACACTCCGCGTCGGGGGTTACCGGCCGCAGTCGTTGGCAGACCATCTCGAGGCGATGCTCGTCGAATCTTCGAATGGCTCTTTCAATGCGCTCTACGAATTGGCCGGCCCCCTGGCCCAGAACGACCCCTTTCACCGCGGCGGCTTTCCGAGCGTTCGCGTCATCCACCGCCTCTCCGGCTACAACCTCCCGCCTGCGCTCGCGGCCTACCTGCCAAGCGTCGCCTGGATGCGTGGCGCCGCGCGGGTTGTCTGGCTGCCCGAGCGCACCGTGGCTGCGCTTCCGACCTCCTCCATCCGCCTGTCCGGCGAAGAGATCGGCATCGGCTACCTCGAGGCCAACTCCGGCCTCCGGGTGGAGGCTCCGATGCCCTTCGGCATGAAGAACGGGGTGACGCTCGCCGACCTCCAGCGGCTGCTCGTCGCGCTCTTCCATGAACTCCCTGAGACCGACACCGCCAGCCTCCCCGCGCTCTCTGCGGCGTCCGCCAGCCTCATGCTCAGCCTCATGCGGGGGCCGCTCTCAGACAAGGATGGCGTCTCGGCGGAGAGCCGCGAGGCCCGCTTCAAACCCATGCTGCCGGGGCTGCTCGCATTCGGCCTTGATCGCGCCAAAATCGACTACACCAACAAGGCCGGTCGGGCCTATGGCTTCCACCTCGACAACGCCCGCATCCGCATCGGCGACCGCATCGCCTATGTGACCGTGGGGGTGCTCGCCAACAGCGACGGCATCTTCAACGACGACCGCTATGACTACGACGCACTCTCCTTCCCCGCGCTCCGTGCGGTGGGTGCGATGGTCGGTTCGAAACTCTTCGGTTTGAAGCCGCTGCCAGCTCCGTAGCGAGCAGGGATTCACCATCGCATTATTGGCGAATTCCGGTTCGCGGGATTATGGCTCTCCGGCCGCCCGCCTTGGTTGCGCGGCGAGGCAGGGTCGGGGGAAGAGAACAGCGTGCAGCAGGCTCCTGAAACAGAGCATTCGCCAAGGGTCATCGGCGCGACCGGGGCACTCTCCATCGTCGTGGGCTCCATGCTCGGCATTGGCATCTTCCTGATGCCGGCTTTCGTGGCCTCTCGCGTGGGGAGCCTCACGGGATTCTTCGCGGTCTGGCTCTTCGGCGGTGCGGTCGCGCTCGCCGGCGGCTCCGTTTACGCGGCCCTCGGCTCCCTCTTTCCGCGCGCAGGCGGAGACTATGTCTTTCTCCGCGAGTCGTTCGGTCCCTCCATCTCATTCTCCGCCAGCCTGCTCCTGTTTTTCGGCGTCTTCGTCGGCTCCATCGCCACCACCGCCGTCCCGCTCTTCGAGTTTCAGTTTGCCGAGATCGCCTCCCATTCCGGCCTCGACATCTCGTCCGAACCCATCTTCGCCCACCTCGCCTGGTCGCCCTCCTGGAGGT
The DNA here is from genome assembly GCA_903873545.1 of uncultured delta proteobacterium. Taxonomy (GTDB): domain Bacteria; phylum Myxococcota_A; class Bradymonadia; order REDH01; family REDH01; genus CAIWGR01. The sequence goes on along the minus strand of CAIQPA010000334.1, from coordinate 88 downwards.
CGCTCGGCGCCATCAGCCTCATCGGCGCGCTCACCATCATCAACGCCGTCGGAACCACCCTCTCCTCCCGCGTGCAGGTGCTCCTCAC
>CAIQPA010000333.1 GCA_903873545.1 uncultured delta proteobacterium | reverse complement strand
CCGTCGCCTACGCATGGAAGGAGGCCGGCGAGAGCAAACTGGCCACCTGGGAGGTCGACCTCGCCAGCCGCGCCGTCAAGCCGGCCGACCTGAGCGCCAACGCCATCGCCCAGCTTGCCGCTGCGACAGACCCCAAGTTCCTCGTCCCGGCTGTCCCGCGTGACGCGGCGCGTGCGACCGGCGACCCCATGTATGAACGGAACCGCGCCCGGCGCGCGCTCCGCTTCCTTGTGGGCGATCCGCTTCGGAAGCAGGCCGCCGCGGTGCTCGTCCGCTTCTCCGACCGGAACGTCGCCGCCGAGTACGACGGCTGGACCACGGTCGAGAGCGAAACGCCCGGTGTCTTCACGGTCACCATGGCGGTGGTGTTGGGCAAAGAGAGCGAGAGCATCGTCTGGAGCTGCGACACGACTGCAGGCACCATCAAGGCGGTCTCCGCCACTGCGCGCCTCATCGACTCGCTCTTGCTCCCCGCCGGAGCTCTCCCTTGAGCGCGGAACGCCGGGCGCTTGCGGTCCCCATCCGTCCGCCCGTCGCGCCCAATGAGCGGACCTTGATCCGTCGTTTCGGGGCGCCCCGCGCCGCCGGCGCAGCGCTCTTCGTCTGGCGCGAGATGCTCGAAGCGCTCCTCGAGGCCTCCACCGTTCGCACGGAGGGCTACCAAGCTGCGCTGCTTGTTGGAGGCCCCTTCATGGGCCCGCTCGGACCCTACGTGGAGCTCCACGGCTTCTGCGACTTCGCCGCCCACGCCGACCCGCTCGCCTTCGCCAACGAGCTCGATGCCGACTGGACGCAGATCCACAACCGAGTACGACGCACCCACGCGCCCCACCGCGTGGTCGGCTGGGTCCACATTGAGCGTGGCACCGGTGGAGCCCTCCCGCCGCTCGCCCGCATGGTCCACAGGACCCTCTTCCATCTCCCCTTCACCGTCGTTGCATCGCTCGACCCTGAGCAGGGTGGCTTCGCCTTCTACGGCGCCACGCCGGCCGGAGAACTGCAACCCATCGGCTTCAACCTCGTATCCCGCCCCAGCGCGGCTCCTCTTCCACCCGTCGTTCCCCTTTCTCCGGAGACTCCCACATGACCATCATCGAAGTGCAGGCGCGCGAAATCCTCGACTCCCGTGGCAACCCCACCGTTGAAGTCGATGTCACCCTCCTCTCCGGCGCGACCGGCCGCGCAGCCGTCCCCTCGGGCGCCTCCACGGGCGAGCGCGAAGCCGTTGAACTCCGTGACGGCGACAAGAAGCGCTTCCGCGGCAAGGGCGTTCTCAAGGCCGTCCGCAACGTCGAAGAGCTCCTCGCCCCCGCCGTCATCGGTCTCTCCGCTGCAGACCAGATGGAGCTCGACCAGATCCTCCGCGATCTCGACGGCACCCACGATAAGCACAAGCTGGGCGCCAACGCGATCCTGGGCGTCTCGATGGCCGCGGCACACGCCGCCTCCAACGAGCTCGGCATGCCGCTCTACCGCTACCTCGGTGGCCCGCTCGCCCGCACGCTCCCCGTGCCGCTCATGAACATCCTCAACGGCGGCTCCCACGCCGACACCTCGGTGGACATCCAGGAGTTCATGGTCGTCCCCGGCGGCTTCCCCTCCTTCTCCGAAGGGCTCCGCGCCGGCACCGAGGTCTTCCACGCCCTCAAGAAGGTGCTCAAGGCCCGCGGCCTTGCAACCAGCGTCGGCGACGAGGGCGGCTTTGCCCCCAACCTGCCCAACAACGAGGCTGCGCTCGCCATCATCGTCGAGGCCATCATCGCAGCCGGCTACGAGCCGGGCCGCCACCTCGGCCTCGCCCTCGACTGCGCCGCCTCGGAGTTCTGGGATGCCCAGGCCAAGGTCTACCGCCTCACCGGCGAGGGCCGCACGCTGACCCCGGTTGAGATGGTCGACTACCTCGAAGGGCTCTGCGACCGCTACCCCATCGTCTCCATCGAAGACGGCATGGGCGAGAACGACTGGGAGGGCTGGAAGCTCCTCTCCGAGCGCCTCGGCAGCCGCGTGCAGCTCGTCGGCGACGACCTCTTCGTCACCAACGCCAAGGAGCTCGCCCGCGGCATCGAGGCCGGCGTCGGCAACAGCATCCTCGTGAAGGTCAACCAGATCGGCACACTCACCGAGACCTTCGAGGCGGTCGAGCTGGCCCACCGCAACGGCTACTCCGCCATCATGTCGCACCGCTCCGGTGAGACCGAAGACACCACCATCGCCGACCTCGCCGTCGCCACCAACTGCGGCCAGATCAAGACCGGCAGCGCCTGCCGCAGCGACCGTGTGGCCAAGTACAACCAGCTCCTCCGCATCGAAGAGCAGCTCGGCGAACGCGGCATCTACCCCGGTTACAGCGCGCTGCGCGGAACGGCCGCCAAGAAGCTGGCCGCCATTCCGGCTGCGATGAAGGCCGAGAAGAAGGCCGCGAAGGCAGAGAAGAAGGCTGCCAAGGCGGAGAAGAAGGCAGCCAAGGTGGAGCCCGTAGCGACGCCCGCGCTAGCGGCGAAGGCCGCCTCCAAGCCTGCTGCTAAGGCTGCTCCGAAGGCGCCTGCAAAGGCGGCCTCCAAGCCCGCTCCGAAGGCTGCCCCCAAGGCTCCGGCAAAGGCAGCCTCCAAGCCCGCCGCAAAGGCTGCCCCCAAGGCTCCCGCAAAGGCCGAAGCGAAGCCCGCTGCCAAGTCCGCTCCGAAGGCTCCCGCAAAGGCCGAGGCCAAGCCGGCCCCGAAGGCTCCTGCGAAGGCTCCGGCAAAGGCGGCCTCCAAGCCCGCTGCGAAGGCTCCTGCCAAGCCCGCCCCGAAGAAGGGCCGCTAGAAGTAGATATCGTTCCCGAACGTCACATCCATCTTGTTCGAGATGTAGAGTGGCGTCTTGGGGCCGTAGAGGGAGCGGTACTTCGCCATCGTCGCCAGCATCTTCTGGGGGTAGAGGCGGGTAGCACCGTAGGGGATGGTCTCGATGAACTCGTCGAGTGCCAGCCTGTCGCCCCGCCACTGCATCCAGCGTGCAAGCTGGTGGGGGCCGGCGTTGTAGGCGGCCGCCGCGATGAGCTCCTGGCCTTTGAACTTATCCACCAGCGAGGCCAGATAGTGGCAGCCGTAGGTGGCCGCATCGCGCGGCGTCAGCAGGTCGTAGATGCCAAAGGTCCCCTTGCCGAACCGGTCGGCCATGAGCTCGCCCGTCTTGGGGATGACCTGCAACAGCCCGTAGGCATCGGCGACGCTCACGCTGTCGGCGTTGAGGTCGCTCTCGATGGTCATGATCGACCAGATGAAGAAGGGGTTGAGGTTGCGCTCCCGGGCGCAGGCGTCGAGCTCGCGTCCGTAGGCCATCGGGGTCCGGTCGCGGGCAGAGACGATGTCGGTGCCGCCAAAATGGCCGCGCGAGATGAAGTGGCGGAGCATCGCGTAGTCGTCGGCGGCCCGCAGCATGGGGGCCATCGTGCGGATGAGGGAGCTCTTGCTGCTCCGAATCTCCTCGTGGCGCGCCACAAAGGCCTGCAGGTCGTCGCGGGCGGCAGGAACCGGGAAGCGGAGGTCGCGGAGCGCGAGGCCCCAGAAGCCGCGCTCGTTGCTCCCCCGGTTGTCGATCCAGTGCTCCCAGCGCCGCGTGGTGAGCCGGATGGGCTTGCGGACGGTCGACCGCTTGCCGGCGCCAAAGGCCCGGTCGAGCAGCAGCATCTCCGAGGCCGCGTCACGGACCGCGACCCTGGCCGGCTCGATGGCCCCAATGCGGTAGAGCGCCGTCGCCGTGGCGGCCGCGGGGAAGAGCCCGCCGTAGCGACCGGAGAAGGCAGTCATGGCAGCGAGCCCCTCGGTGAAGGGGATGCCGGCCGTCGCAGGTCCGCGCGTCCACGGGTCGTCCGGCGCGCCGAGCGCCGAGCTGAAGCTCGATGGGGCGTCGATCCAGGGGCTCTTCCACTGCACCCGCGCCTGCTCCCCCTTGCCGGGCTGCGAGAGCGCGAGCGGCAGCTCCTCGCCCCGCTCCAGCAGCCGGCTCTGCGATAGGATCCCGTAGTAGGAGCTCGGCGAGGTCGCCTTGGCCGACGCGAAGGCTGTGGCTGCCTGCTCCCGCTCGCCAAGCTGATCCCAGGCCCGCGCCATCCAGTAGAGTGCCCGCGCCTTGGCAGCGCCCGAACTGTTGCTCGCCACAATCTGCCACTTGAGCCGTGCCGCTTCAAACTGCCCCGCGAGGTAGAGGTCGAAGGCGTTCTCGAAGGTGTCGACGGCCACCGAGCGGCCCGCCGCGAGCCGGTGGGCCAGCGCCTCTTCGTAGCGGCCGAGGTCGTGGGTGAAGGTCGCCAGCTCGCGCGCACGCTCCAGCGGGCCGGCATCTTCGTAGGCCATCGTGAAGGTCGCCACCGCCTCGTCTTCGCGGCCGAGCCGGCTCAGCGACCTGGCCAGCCCGATGAGCACATCCGATGGGTCGAGCCCAGGGGCCGGCGG
>CAIQPA010000332.1 GCA_903873545.1 uncultured delta proteobacterium | reverse complement strand
GTTGCCGGCGGCGAGCCTCACTGGGCTGCTCTTCTCGGTGCTGACGGGCGGTGCCGTGGAGCGGCGCAGCAGCTTCCTCGCCGACCTGCTCGGCGAGCTGGTGGTGGGCGAAAACATCTTCCTCGAAGACAACCCGCTGCTGCTCCGCGGCCCGGGCTCGAAGCCCTACGATGGTGAGGGCGCCCCGACTGCGCCGACCACCTTCATCGAGGGCGGCCGGCTGACCACCTTTGCGCTCAACAGTTACTCCGCGCGCAAGCTGGGCATGAAGCCCACGGGCCATGCGAGCCGGCCCTCCAGCGGGTCGCCGGGCGAGACGGCCTTCAATCTGTCGCTCCGTCCCGGCACGGTGAGCCAAGAGGAGATGATTGCGGCAACCCCGCACGGCTTCTTCTGCGAGGGCATGATGGGCTTCGGCTTCAATGCCTCCACGGGCGACTTCAGCCGCGGCGCCTTCGGTCGCATGATCGAGCAGGGGAAGCTGGGCGCGCCGGTGTCGGAGGTGACCATCTCCATCAACATTCGCGAGCTCTTCTCGACCATCGATCTGCTCGGCAGCGACATCGATCGGCGGCGGTCGGTGGCGGCGCCGAGCTTCCGCATTCGGGAAGCGACGCTGGCAGGCCGCGGCTAGTCGCGCGGGGTGCGGATGCGGATGCCTCGTGCAGCCGCGTCTCGCACCGTCCAGGCGAGCGCGTCGGTGATGCCGCGGAGCTGTTCGCTGCTCCCCGCGAGCCCCGCATGCGCGAGCTTCAGCGGCAGCGTGACCAGCAGCAGGTCGGGGAGGTAGCGACCGTAGAACTCGGTTGCACCGAGCCGTTTCCGGGCGAGCAGCAGCATGTTGCGGGTGTTGTAGAAGGCGCGGCGGTAGGGGTTGCGGTAGCTGCCTGGGCCGGGGTGGAAGCAGCGGGCCTCGGGCACGTAGCGGAGCTGCCAGCCGGCCTGTTCGAGGCGGGCGCAGAACTCGATGTCTTCGCCGCCGTAGGGGGAGAACTCGGGGTCGAGGAGGCCGACCTGGCGGAGCGCTTCTACCCGGATGAGCTGGGCGCCACCGGTGAGGAATCCGGCCTGCGGAGCGTCGTCGAAACGGCCGTCGTCGGGCTGCCCTTCGCCCCGCGCGTTGTCGAGCAGCAGCGCGAGTTCGGCCGGGAGAAAGCGGCCGAGTTTGCGCGAGAGTTCGCCAAGGCTCGAGAGGTAGTTGCGGCGCCAGGAGCCGCCGCCTGCTCGGACGAGGCGCTGGGGCTGGTCGATGTCGAGGATCTTGGGGCCGAGCAGTGCCGCGTTAGGATGGCCTTCTCCGGCCGCGAGGAGCCGCTCGAGCAGGTCGGGCGCAGCGACTGCGTCGTTGTCGAAGAGGAAGACCCAGCGACGCTTCTCGGCGAGCGCCGCCTCGAGCCCGAGGTTGCGGCCGCCGGCGACGCCGAGGTTGGTGTCGCTGCGCAAGACGCGGGCGGCCGGAGCCATGCCGCGGAGCGCGGAGGTGACATCTGGCTCACCGCCATTGTCGATGAGGAGCAGGTCTGCGGCGGCGGTCTGCGCGAGGAGTGACGCAACGCAGGCGGCGGTCTGGGAGAGATCACCCCAGTGGAGCACCACGATGAGCGGGCGCTCCGACATGCTCGCCGCAGCGTTCAGCACGCGGCCTAGTAGCGGTAGGCTTCGCCCTTGAAGGGGCCTTCAACGGGCACGCCGATGTAGTCGGCCTGGAAGGCGGAGAGCTGCGTGAGCTTTGCGCCGAACTTGGCGAGATGGAGCCGTGCAACCATCTCGTCGAGCGCCTTGGGCAGCGTGACCACCGAGAGGCCGAGCGACTCGGCGTTCTTATGGAGTTCGAGCTGGGCGAGGACCTGGTTGGTGAAGGAGGCGCTCATGACGAGGCTCGGGTGGCCGGTGGCGCAGCCGAGGTTCACGAGGCGGCCTTCGGCGAGAATGATGATGGAGTGACCACCACCGTTGGGGCCGTGGGTGGTCTTGGTGAAGCGCCACTCGTGGACCTGCGCCTTGACCTCGATCTTCTCCACCTCGCCTGTGGCGCGGAGAGCTTCGAGGCCGGCCATGTCGATCTCGTTGTCGAAGTGGCCGATGTTGCAGACGATGGCGTTGTGCTTCATCGCAGCCATGTGGGCGGCGGTGATGATGTTCGCGTTGCCCGTTGCCGAGACGTAGATGTCGAAGGTGGGGAGCGCGTCTTCGAGGGTGATGACATCGATGCCGGCCATGCAGGCCTGGAGGGCGCAGATGGGGTCGACCTCGGTGATGGAGACCTTGGCGTTCTGGCCAGCGAGCGACTGCGCCGAGCCCTTGCCCACGTCGCCGTAGCCGAGGACGAGGCAGCGCTTGCCGGCGATCATGATGTCGGTGGCGCGGAAGATGGCGTCGACGAGCGAGTGACGGCAGCCGTAGACGTTGTCGAACTTCGACTTGGTGACCGAGTCGTTGACGTTGATGGCGGGGAAGAGCAGCTTGCCCTCGGCCATCATCTTGTAGAGGCGGTGGACGCCCGTGGTGGTCTCCTCGGAGACGCCGCGCACGGCCTTGGCGAAGGGGCGCCAGAAGTTGTCCCCCTTGGCGTGGCGGATATCGGCGAGCAGGCGCATGATGATGGCCTCCTCCTCGTTGCCTGCCTTGGCGGGGTCGGGCATGGTGCCGGCCTCTTCGTGCTGCACGCCGAGGTGGATGAGGAGGGTGGCATCGCCGCCGTCGTCAACGATGAGGTTGGGGCCGGCGCCGTCGGGGAAGATGAGGGCCTGCAGCGTGCACCACCAGTACTCCTCGAGCGTCTCGCCCTTCCAGGCGAAGACGGGGATGCCGGCGGGCGCGGTGGCCGAGCCGGTGGGGCCTGCGGCGATGGCGGCCGCGGCATGGTCCTGCGTGGAGAAGATGTTGCAGGAGGCCCACTGCACCTCGGCACCGAGCGCGACGAGCGTCTCGATGAGGACGCCGGTCTGGATGGTCATGTGGAGCGAGCCGACGATGCGGGCGCCCTTGAGGGGCTTGGATGCGCCGTGCTCCTGGCGGAGGGACTCGAGGCCGGGCATCTCGTGGAGCGCGAGGTCGAGCTCCTTGCGGCCCCAGGCAACGGCGGTGGCGTCCATGCTGGCGACGCGGAAGGCCTCGCCGGAGAAGAGCGCGAGGCCGGTGGTCATGAAGGGCGCTTGGAAGGGCAACACGGAGGTGCTCATGGGGTGCTCTTGGGCATTGCCGCGCGAGGCGGCGTGAGGTGGCGAGCAACTAGTCGCTGGGGGTTCGCGCCGCAAG
>CAIQPA010000331.1 GCA_903873545.1 uncultured delta proteobacterium | reverse complement strand
GCGGAATGCTTGCCTCGCCCGCGGCGCTTGGGCAGAAGCCAGCCCACTGCCCACTCCGGACCGGTCCCGCATGTCTTCGAACTCCGCCCCCTGCGTCACCTTCGACGACATCGTCGCCGCGCGCCGCCGCATCGCAGACCGCCTCGTCCTCTCGGCCCTCGTCTCGGCCGACGCGCTGAGCGAAACGGCCAAGGCCAAGGTCTTCTTCAAGCTCGAGAGCATGCAGCAGACCGGCTCCTACAAAGAGCGCGGCGCACTCAACCGTCTCCTCCTCACGCCCCGCGAGCAGCTCGACTGCGGCGTGGTCGCAGCCAGCGCCGGCAACCATGCCCAGGCCCTCGCCCTCCACGCCACCCGGCTCGGCGTCAAAGCCACCATCGTCATGCCCGAGTGGACGCCCCTGGTGAAGGTGGTCCGCACCCGCCGCTTCGGCGGCAACGTGGTGCTCCACGGCGCGAGCTACGACGAGGCCTACGCCTACGCACGCGAGCTCTGCGAACGCGAAGGGCAGACCTACATCCACGCCTTCAACGACCCCCACGTCATCGCTGGCCAGGGCACCGTGGGCCTCGAGATGCTCGAGCAGAACCCCTACCTCCAGGCCATCGTGGTCCCCATCGGCGGCGGCGGCCTCATCGCCGGCATGGCCTGCGCCATCAAGGAGACCAACCCCAGCATCCGGGTCATCGGCGTCGAGACCGAGGCGGTCCCCTGCATGAAGGCCTCCATCGAGGCCGGCCACTGCGTGACCGTCGCGGGCGGCAAGACCATCGCAGACGGCATCGCCGTGCGCACGCCGGGCAGCTTCACCTTCGACCTCGTGCAGCGCTACGTGGACGAGATTGTGACCGTGAACGAAGAGGAGATCGCCAGCGCCATCATCCTCATGCTCGAAGAGGAGAAGGTGGTCGCCGAGGGCGCCGGCGCCGTGGGCGTGGCCGCCGTCGTGCAGCAGAAGCTCCCCGCCATCCTCGGAAAGCGGGTGGGCGTGGTCATCACGGGGGGCAACATCGACCTCAACCTCGTCTCCCACATCATTGAGCGGGGCCTCGTCAAAGCGGGCCGCAAGGTGCGCCTCCACCTCACCATCCCCGATGTGCCCGGCGCCCTCGCCCGCCTCACCCAGATTGTGGCCCACGAGGCGGCCAACATCCTCGAGATCCACCACGATCGCGACTTCTCGCCCATCTCCTTTGGCGAGACCGACGTGAGCCTGTCGCTCGAGACCCGCGGCTACGAACACATCGAGCGGCTCAAGGAGCGGCTCACCCGCGAAGGCTACCTCGTCCGCAACCTCGGCAGCGGCGACCCGCTTGCCACGTTGGCACCCCGCGGCCGCGACACCTGAGCGACCCGATCCCCAGGGTTGCACCCTGGGCTGGTATGCGGTGACCCTTTGGGTCACACGGAATGCGGCGCCCATGTCTGCTCAGCCTCGGCGGCGGTTGGAAGGTGATCGCGGCATGGCGCGGTCCTTCACGCGTTCAAGCCCCAACGGGGCGACATGTTATAACCCAGGGCGACGCCCTGGGATTCATGCCACCCACGCCCTGGGATTCGTGCCACGCACCACCACCACACCCGACACGGCGCGCGCCTCCATACCCACGACCCGATCCCCAGGGTTGCACCCTGGGCTGGTATGCGTTGACCCTTTGGGTCAAACCGAACCCGGCGCCCAAGTCTGCTCAGCCTAGGCGCCTGTTGGAAGGTGATTGCGGCATGGCGCGGTCCTTCACGCGTTCAAGCCCCAACGGGGC
>CAIQPA010000330.1 GCA_903873545.1 uncultured delta proteobacterium | reverse complement strand
CTGGGATCCACCGCGACGCCTACGGCAAAACTACCTCCGAGATCGATGAACTGCTGGTCGACACCAGTCCCGTCCAGCTTGGCGCGTCCGATGTAGGCCCTGTCGAAGTTGCCCCAATAGATGTAGTTGGCGTCGACTGCCACCCCCTGTGGCAAGGCGGCTCCGGTGATGAAGTTATCTCGCACATCAGTGCCGTCCAGTTTCGCGCGGCCGATGGTGCCGTTGCCGTTGTTGGTCCAGTAGATGTACTTGCTGTCTACCGCGATTGCGGTGGGGCTGTTGAGTGGGGCTATGAAGTCCAGCGTGAACTCAGAGCCGTCGCGCTTGGCGCGGCCGATCGCGGTGTCCCCCGGGCTCGCCCAATAGATGTAGTTCTTGTCTGAAGCGACTCCCACGGGGTAGTTGGCACTGAGAAGCGTTTGAGTGCCCAGACCAGTGCTCGCGTTGGCGGTTTGGATCGCACTGCCAAGGAAGTTCGCCCAGAAGACGGTTCCTGAATCGATTGCGATTCCAGAGGGGTATGCCCCATCAGCGACGTCGATGAAGCTCTGCGCTGGGCTGCCCGTGCCGTCCTTGCTTGCGCGACCGATATCCGCATTGAGGTTGGTCCAGTAGACGGAATTCGAATCCACTGCCACGTATCCAGGCGCACCACCCGTGACGAAGCTCGAATCAACATCGAACCCATCGAGGCTGGCGCGGCCGATGCCGATGTAATCTTGGCCCCAATAGATGTCTGCATTCGCAGCCGGCGCGATCGCGCCAAGCGCGCATACGGCGAGGACAGAGGCGAGGGCAATGCGGATCTTGGGGGTCATCTTTTCTCCCTGTTCAGTGTTTTTGCGCAGCGCTCGGAGGCTCGATGACTACCCTCGCTGATTACGGAAAGTAACACAGGCTCAGGCGAGGAGTTGCGAAATCACTACGCCTGCGGATTCTGCGGATGTGGCAGGTGATCCAGAGGCGAATTGGCGGGGGAACCACGCAACGGAGCGGTAGGCGAAACTCTCTTGTGTGAGCGCAACGCGACTGGGAGTGGATGTAGGTGGCACCTTCACCGACGCGGTATTGGTGAGCAGGGGCGAAGTCCATACCGCCAAGGTCCCCACCACCCCGGGTCGCGAGTACGAGGGGGTGATCGCCTCGGTGGAGCAGGCGCTCGAGCGGGCAGCAGTCGCGCCAGGTGACGTAGGCGCCTTCATCCACGGGATGACCACAGGCACCAACGCCCTGCTGGAAGAGCGCGGTGCGCGAACGGTGCTCTTGACCACCAAGGGCTTCGCCGATGTGATCGAGATCGGCCGTCAGGCCAGGCCCGAGTTGTACCGCCCGCAGGTAGCACCGGCGACGCCACTCGTGCCGCCCGATCTGCGAGTGGAGGTGGCCGAGAGGATTGGTCCTGACGGGGTAATCGAACCGCTTACCGACGACGAGTGCGCCGAGCTGATGGTGGAGGTGGCGGCACTCGAGCCCGAGGCGGTGGCGATCTGCCTTCTGCACTCCTACCGCGACCCGACCCACGAGCAGATGCTCGCCGTGGCGATTCGGCGGGCGCTGCCGGATGTGCCGGTGGTGGCGTCACACGAGGCGCTGCGACAGTTCAGGGAGTTCGAGCGCACATCGACCACGGTGATCGATGCCTACCTGGCGCCACTACTAGACCGCTACCTCGGCACCCTCTCGGCGGCGTGCGCTGAAAGGAATATCCCCCGCCCGGAAGTGATGCTCTCTGCCGGTGGCACCGCCGCGGTGGAGGAGGTAGAAGGGCACGGAGCGTGGAGTGTGCTCTCCGGCCCCGCCGGAGGGGCGGTGGGCGCGGCCGCACTTGCGCAGCGGGCCGGAGAACCGTTGGCGCTCGCCTTCGACATGGGCGGGACATCTTGCGATGTGTCACTGGCAGATCAGGGCGAGGTGAACCTCGCCGAAGCGCGCGAGATAGCCGGGCGCCCACTGCAGATGGCCACGGTTGACGTGCACACCGTCGGGGCCGGAGGCGGATCGATCGCCTGGCGCGACACCGGTGGCGCGCTGCGGGTGGGCCCGCGCTCGGCTGGGGCCGAGCCCGGGCCGGCTTGTTACAGCCGGGGCGGCACCGAACCCACGGTGACCGACGCCAACCTGCTGCTCGGCTACCTGCCGGCAGGCGAAACCTTGGCTGGCGGGGTCGAATTGGACCGCGCAGCAGCCGAGAAGGCGGTGGGTGGGCTCGCCGAATCGCTTGGTCTGGACCCAGTCGAGACAGCAGAGGGGATAGTGCGG
>CAIQPA010000329.1 GCA_903873545.1 uncultured delta proteobacterium | reverse complement strand
GCTCAGGTCGGAGTCCACCGACTCGTCCACGCCGGGATACTGCACCTTCACCACCACCTCGCGGCCGTCGTCCAGGGTCGCACGATGCACCTGACCGATGGAGGCCGAGGCAAAGGGCCGCTGCTCAAACCGGCCGAAGAGCTGCTCCACGGGCAAGCCGAGCTCTCGCTCAATCTGCGCCGCGATCACCTCGTAGGGCATGGGAGGCGCTTCGCGCTGAAGCTTCACCAGCGCGTCGGTCAGCTCCTTGGGCAGCAGGTCGGAGCCGATGGAGGCCATCTGCCCAACCTTCATCGCCGCCCCCTTTAGCTCGCCGAGCGTCGCGGCGATCCGCTCCCCCGTCTTGCCGTGAGAGATGGCCCGATCCTTCGCCATCTCTTCGGCGTTCTGGAAGGCCGACTTGATCTGCGACTTGGCATACTCGCCAGCCACAGAGGCCGTCATGCCGGCGAGCTTGAAGAAGCGATCACGCTTGGAAACTGGACCCCGACTGCCGCTTGAATCGTTGCTCATCCGGATCACTCGCTCCCATCATGCACCTGGGGTGTCTAGGATGAGCCTAGCAGCGGCGCAAGCAGCCTACTTCTGCTCGTCGTCGCCCTCGTCGTCGCCCTCGTCTTCGTACTCCTCATCATCCTCGTGCATCTCGGTGCCGTCGGCACCGTGCACGTGACCGTGCTCGATCTCCTCGGCGAATGCCTCGCGGACCGTCTGCACGGTGATGTCGAAGTGGAGGCGGAAGCCGGCCATCGGGTGGTTGAGGTCAACCATCGCCTGCGTCTCCGTCACCTCCACAATCGTGCAGATCTGGGGGCCATCACCGAGGTCGATGAGCAGCTCCTCACCGAGCTCCACCGGCATCTCCGGCGGCAGCATGTCGCGGTCGATCGGGAGAACGTTGGCCTCGTCGCGCTCGCCGTAGCCCTCGTGGGCCTCGAGCGTGAACTTCACATGGTCGCCAACGCCAAGGCCAAGCAGGTTGCCCTCAACGGCCGGCAGCAGGTTCTCGTGACCGTGCAGGTACCAGAGCAGGTCATCGCCGCTCGCCTCATCCATCACCTCACCCTCGTCGTTCGTAAGGGTGTAGGCCAGCGCTGCCACAACATCGTTTGCAATCTTCATCGTACCCTCTGACATCTCATCCTCCGCAGGCCCCTTGGCCCATCAAGTGTCGTCGTCGTCTAGCAGCCTTGGCTCAACCGATGGTTGAAGAATCAGCGTCTCATCTTCCAGCCCCAAGGCCGCCACCCCGTTGCCATAGACGCAGCCCGCGTCAAGACAGCAGACACCTTTTCCGCGAAAGAGTCCGAGCCGCGCCCAGTGGCCAAAGTAGATGGGCTCCCGCTCGTGGCTGTCGGGCGTATCGAACCAGGGATAGGTCCCTTCGCCTGCCTCCGCCGGTGGCCCCGTGTAGCCCTTCACCATGCGCCCATCGCCGTCCACGGTCCGCATCCGGGTGAGGTGGTCCAGCGTCTCGAAGTCGCGGGCCTGCTGCGCCGTCTCCGCCAGCTGCCGACTTCGCCAGCCAACAACAAAGGCTGCCCAG
>CAIQPA010000328.1 GCA_903873545.1 uncultured delta proteobacterium | reverse complement strand
GTTGGGCAGGATGAGCCCGCTCCGCGACCAGTCGCCGACCATCTCGTGGGCGTAGATGAAGAGGTCGGGCCCGTTGCCGCGCGGCACCGCCGAGGCAATCTTGTTGACGTAGGCCTCGTTCGGAACCGCTGCGAGCTCGATCTGCTCGCCGGGATGGGCCTTCAGGTAGTCGCCCACCACCTTGTGCAGCGCCTCGGCCTCTGCGCCACGGTAGGAGTGCCAGAGGGTGAGCCCCTCGCGCTCCGGCTCGCTGCAGGCCGGCAGCCAGGCGACCGCGAAGAGCAGCGCCAGCAACCGAACGAGCGAAGCGAACCGAGCAGCCATCATTCCGGACGCCGACAGAGCGCTGCGCCCGTCTCCGCGTCGAAGAGTCGGACCGCCTCAGCCGGCACGCTGAAGGTTGCCTGCTGGCCAGCCGCGAGCCCGCGGGCCTCTTCGGCAGAGAGGCGGAGCGTCCAGCTGTTTGCGCCGACGCGGAGGTGGAGATGGGTCTCCCACCCCATCGGCTCGAGCAGTTCGACCTGGCCGCTGATCGTGCCGTCACCTGCCCCCACAGAAACCGCATGGGGCCGGACGCCTACAACCACGTTCGCGACCGAGGAGGCGCCTGGCACAAGATGGCTCGCGGCAACGGGCAGGCGCAGCCCCGCGCTCTCGAAGAGGCCGTCGGTGAGGCGGCCCTCCGCAAAGTTCATCCCGGGGCTGCCGAGGAAGGCCGCCGTGTAGCGGTTCATCGGCCACTCGAAGAGTTCATCGGGCCTGCCCACCTGCTGCACCACGCCCCGGTTGAGCAGGCAGATGCGGTCGGCGAGCGTCATCGCCTCCACCTGGTCGTGGGTCACATAGAACATGGTCACGCCAAGCGCCTTGTGGAGCTTCTTCAACTCCACCCGCATCTGCGAACGGAGCGCGGCGTCGAGGTTGGAGAGCGGCTCGTCGAAGAGGAAGACCTTGGGCTTGCGCACAATCGCCCGCCCCATCGCAACCCGCTGCCGCTGGCCACCCGACATCGCCTTGGGCAGCCGATCCAGCAGCGGCGTGAGCCCGAGCAACTCGGCGGCGTTGTTGACGGCCCGGTCGACCTCCGACTTCGCGACGCCACGCACCGTGAGCCCGAACCCCATGTTCTCACGCACCGTCATGTGCGGATAGAGCGCGTAGCTCTGGAAGACCATCGCGATGTCGCGGTCCTTGGGCGGCAGGTCGTTCACCAACCGGTCGCCGATAAAAATCTCGCCGGCGCTCGGCTGCTCCAGCCCCGCCAGCAGACGCAGCAGCGTCGACTTGCCGCAGCCCGAGGCGCCCACGACGATGAGCAGCTCGCCGTCCTGCACCTCGAGGTCCACCCCCTTCACCACCTCGACATCGCCGAAGCTCTTGCGGATGCCCTTGAGTCGTACACCAGCCATCGTCAGCCTCAGAGCGCTTCGGGAAAGGAGGTGAGCTGCTCGGCCCGCTCCACAGGCACGAGTACCCGTGCGCCGAGCGACGGGACGGCCAACTTCAGGCAGCCGCAGGCGCCACCGTTGTAGTCATCCGGAACGACCGCCGTGCAGGCAACGGTCTCGCAGCCCTCGGCGGTGACCTCGAAGCGGGCCGCGGGGTCGGCGCCCGGCATCAGGTCACGTAGCACCGTGCCCGGCCGCATCGTGGTGGTCATGCTGCCGTAGCCGAGCGAGTCGGCCGAGGTCTCGCTCTCCTTGGTCGGATGGGTGTTGAGCACCACCATGACCCGGTTGCCCTGGTAGCGACGCTCGAAGGCGAAGATACCGGCATCCTGCTCGCCGCCCGTCCGCTCGGTCGACCAGTGGATGGCCTGCTCGCCGTAGAGGAGTTCGGGAAGCGCCTTCCGGAGCCGTGCCATCTTCGCGTAGTGGGTGAAGGTCCGGTTGGTCGTATCGAAGGCGCCAAAGTTGCTCAGCCAGAGCGGCTCGCGGTTGGCGGGATCGTTGCCGCCCGAGAACTCCTGCTCGGTGCCGTAGTAGATGCAGGGCATGCCGTTCTGCGTGAACTGCAGCGCCACGGCGAGGTGGAGCCGCTTGATGTCGGGCTGCTCGAAGAGGAAGCGGGGGGTGTCGTGGTTGTCGAGGAAGTTCACCAGGAGCTGCTGCGGCGCGATGGGCTGCCCGTCGCGTGAGAGCACGCCGTCGGGGTTGCCGACCGTGCCGTAATTCGCCTTGCGCTCCGTCCAGAGCTTCTCGATCTGGCTGGTTGGCGCCCCATACTTGAAGACCGCGTCGTAGACCTGGAACTTCTGCGAGAAGTAGAAGACCGAGTCGAGCATCTTGGGCTGCGTGTAGGAGCCCAGCAGCCAGTCGGCGCCGTCGAAGACCTCGCCGAACATGAAGAAGTTCTCTTTGCCCACCTGCTTTGCGTGGGCTCGAATCGCTGTGGCAAACTGGATCCAGAAGTCGTGCTCCACATGCTTGACGGTATGTCGGCGCGCCTGCTCGTGCATCCGTTGGTGTTCAGCTTTCCCTTTCTGAAGAAATACGCCCTCCGCTGGGGCTTCGTGCAGGTCTCGATCGATGATGCCGTGGCGTTGCTGAAGCAGGGGCAGACGG
>CAIQPA010000327.1 GCA_903873545.1 uncultured delta proteobacterium | reverse complement strand
GGGCCCGTCCAGACCTTCTTCGTTGTTCTGCCCGAGGCTACCGCCGAGGTCTCCCGCGAGGCGCTCGAGACCTGCGGAGACCGCTTCGCCGCCTCGCTCGTCGGATCCGGCGCCTTCCGCGCCAACCAAGACGCCGAGACCCAGCGCTCCGTCTCCGACTGCCTTGGCAGCACCGCCAGCGCCACCACCAAGCGGGCCTGCGAGGTCTCCATGGCCAACATCGAGGTCGACTACCTCATCCGCATGGTGGCCCGCCGCATCGGCGCAGACTGGAGCTGGTCGCTCAAGGCCCTCGAACCCGCCTCCGGCGCCGCCCAGATCTGGGGAAGCGACGATAGGCCCGCCGGCCTCGCCGACCCCGCTGAGGCCGCCTACGTCGCCTGCGACAAGCTCGGCCGCGCCTTCGCCTGTGCCCAAGGCGTTGCCACTGCATGCGGCGGAGCCGGACTCGGCACCGGCCCCCTCCTCGTCGATGGCGACCTCGCCGCCTCCACACCTGCGGCCACCCAAACGGCGGTGACCGTCAGCGCCCTCGACATCATCCGACCCACCCCCGCGGTGGTCTCCGTCTGGATTGATGGGCGCGAGGCCGGCTCCTCCTCGAACCAGATCACCGGCATCACGCCCGGTCCCCACGAGGTTGCCCTCAAGGCAACGGGCTACGCCCCCTACCTCGAGACCATCATCTTTGAGGCGGGCAAACCCGCGAAGCTCCGCAACATCCAGCTCGTCTCCACCACCAGCACGCTGCTCGTCACCCTGACCCAGCCGCAGAGCGCAACGCTCCGCATCGATGGCCGCGAGGTTGGCACCACGGGCGAGACCATCGCAGGCATTGAGCCGGGCCTCCGCACCGTGCTCCTCCGCGCAGAGGGATACCAAGATTACACGGGGCAGCTCTCGTTCGAGGCAGGCAAGCAGACCGAGCGGCTCGATGTCGCCATGACGCCGCTGCCGGCAACGCTCGAACTCACCACCTCGGTGATGGGCGCCGAGATTGCCGTCGACGGTCGGGTCGTTGCCCAGTCCCTCGGCCAGGGGCTGCTGCAGCGGCTCGCGGTCGCCCCAGGCGCGCGCACGGTCACGATCGCCGCCGAAGACTACCTCACCGTCACCCGCACCATCGAACTCTCGCCCGGCGGGAGCCTGCGGCTCGACCTCCGCCTCGAGCGCGACGACCCTCAGGCGCGCGCAGCGCGGGAGCAGGCTGAGCGGGCCGCTGCCATCGCTCGGGAGCGTGAAGCCGCTGCCGCGCAGACCCCCACCTCGGGCGAGAACTGCTACAACGGCATCGATGACGATCGCGACGGCCTCGCCGACTGCGCCGACCCGCTCTGCGCCTCCGCCCCGGGCTGCGCCTCGGCCGCCGACAGTGGCAGCGACAGCCTGGGTCTCATCCTTCGCGCCCACGGGAGCATCCCCTCGCTCGGATATGCCTCCTTCACCGAAGATGTGAGCGCCGCCGCACCGGGCTTCGGCGACTTCACTGGCTCCGTTGGTATCATCGGCGGCTCCATCGGTCTGCTCGATGAGACGGAAGGCCTGGAGCACCGGCTTGACTACCAGCAGCTCTCCGCGCCATTCGGCGACCTCGACCGCACAGGAGGCACTGTCTGCTCCACCTCCCCCGATGGCAGCCAGCCCCTCTGCACCAGCTTCTCGGAGTTCTCTGCGCAGAGCCTCTCCTACCTCTTGGTCGTTGACGATGCAGAGCTCGTCACCATCGGGCTCGGGCTGGGCCTCTTCGAGCATGGTTTCGACGCCGAATCCTATGAGACGGGCATCAGTTTTACCTTCCTGATCGAGCTGCTCCCCCTCGACGCCGACTGGGCAAAGGCCGGAGTCGTCTTCCGGTTGGATACGGCCCCCTCTGCCGGCGGCAACGCCTTCCTGCTCGCCTCGCTGCAGTGGAACGGCGGCTTCGACTTCTGACGGCTAGCGCCGGTTCGAGCGCCGCTGAACCTCTTCAAGGATCTTGGCGTTGTCGGGGCTCAGGCTGGTGAAGGCCACGCCCATCCCAGACTCTGGCCCCTCGGTGACGATGCGGGCCACGGTGCCTTCGCCCTCGATGATATGGAAATCATCGAGATAGACGGCAAACCGGAGCGCGACGCGAGAGCCCACGGGGTGGGGCGTCGACGACTTGATGAAGACGCCGGTCCGGCTCACATTGACCACATACTCCGAGGCGTAGTCCGCGATCCCCTGGTAGGCGTTGTTGACCTCGAGGCGAGGTTGGGCGCGTTGGTCGGGCATGGGCGGTCTCCGCGGTCGGGTCTGGGGGCTGCGCTATCGCGGGTGGCCCCGCACTGTCAAACGGGGTCGCTACCGCGAAGGACTCAGGCCTGTGGCTCTGCCTCTGCGGCCGGCGCGGCGGCGGGAAGGCGGGCCGCCTGGGCGCCCGACTGCGCCTGCGAGGTGATGTCGTAGTGGTCCGACGAGAGGCCCGTGGAGGCGACCAGCCGGATGCGCTTGTTGAAGCGAAGCTCCATGTGCTTCAGCGAGGGCTTCTCATCATCGCGCAGCGCGGCGACCACGCGGGGGTGGGCGAGAACCTGCACATCAAAGTGTGCGGTTGCCGTCAGGTCGCGCTGAAGCTGGCGGAGGATCTCCGCAACGACCGTCACGGTGGTCTTCACCATGCCGGTGCCGCCGCAGGCCGAGCAGGGCTCGCAGAGCATCTGCTCCAGGCTCTCGCGGTTCCGCTTGCGGGTCATCTCGACGAGCCCGAACTCGCTGATCTTCGTGATCTTCACCCGGCCGCGGTCGTTGGCCAGCGCCTCATCGAGCGCCCGGAAGACCGTCTCACGGTTGGTGGGGTGCGACATGTCGATGAAGTCGATGATGACCAGGCCGCCGATGTTCCGCAGGCAGAGCTGGTAGGCGATCTCGCGTGCTGCTTCGACGTTGGTCCGGAGGATGGTGTCCTCGAGGCCGTCCGTGCCAACATACTTGCCGGTGTTGATGTCGATGGAGGTGAGCGCCTCGGTCTTCTCGATGACGAGGTAGCCGCCCGAGGGCAGGTCGACCCGCCGCTGCAGCGCCCGCCGCAGCTCCTGCTCTACGCCATAGGCGTCGAAGAGGGGCTCGGTGCCCACATAGAGCTCCACCCTGTCTGCCAGCTGCGGCATCACCCGGTCGATGAACTCGCGGATGCGGTCGAACTCCTCGCGGGAGTCGATGATGAGGCTGTCCACATCGGCGGCCGCAAGATCGCGGGTCGCGCGGAGGATGAGGTCGAGGTCTTCGTAGAGCCGCTTGGGCGACTTCACCTGGTCGCGACGCTTCATGACATCATTCCAGATGCCGATGAGGAAGCCCATGTCCTGCTTGAGCAGCTCGCTGGGAACACCCTCGGAGGCGGTCCGGACAATGAAGCCGCTCCCCTTGGGCCGCATCTCGTTGGCCAGCTCACGCAGCCGCTTGCGCTCCTTGTCGGAGACAATCTGGCGCGAGATGCCGAGGTGGTCGACTGTCGGCATGAAGACCAGGTGGCGGCCAGGAAGGCTCACATGGCAGGTGACCCGGGCACCCTTGGTGCCAATCGGGTCCTTGACCACCTGAACGATGAGATCCTGACCCTCTCGAATCAGTTTTTCGATCGGCTTGGGCGGGCCGCGCCGCTTGGGCATCGCCTCCGACTCGTCGTCGCTCTCCTCGAGGGCGGCGTGCTGGTCGTACACATCGTCCACATGGAGGAAGGCGGCTTTCTCCATGCCGATGTCCACAAAGGCAGCCTCCATGCCGGGCAGAACCCGCAGGACCCGCGCCTTGTAGATATTGCCGACAACGCCCCGTTTACGGCGCCGCTCCAGGTAGAACTCGGAGATGGAGCCGTTCTCCAGAACGGCAACGCGCGTCTCTTGCGCGGAGGTATTCATCAATAGGACGTTGGCCATGGTCACAAACTGGGTGCACGAGCCTCCCCGAAAGCGAACTGAACCCAACGCCCAGGCAGCCTCCCGCGTAAGCGGGCGCTGCTTGATGTTCTGCCGAAACTCCGCCCAGTACCCGAAGGGGCTTCGCAACACCGCATAGGCGGCGGAGCGTCGGGATGGCGGGGGGTCGACAGAAGGGCAATGGGTTCACTTCGCCGGCGAGGGCGCTGCGAGATTGGTAGAAAAGGGCGCCTAGCGACCCCGCCCAAAGCGGAGAGCTGTGGCTTCGAGGTCGGTAGCAGGTTCAGAGGGCTGTCTCAAGCCGTAGTCAGGCCGTCGCGCCGCTGCCGGCCGTGCCCGCGCTCCAGCAGCAGCGGGGGGTGTCCTTCCCGACACCTGCCTCACTGCCAACAATTTGTCCCCTCCGGACCGAGTCTGGCACGCCTCTTGAGTGCCTCTGCTGTGAGAACTGGATCGTGCGCTTCCCCAAGTTTGCCCGGCTCTCGTCGCCGACCGTTCCGTCCTCTCGACGGAACGGTCGGCTACACCCCCTCCCCTGCGCTGGGGTGGAAACAAACGGCCCCCCCGCGACAATGGGTGGGCCGCGCGTGACAGCGCCTTGCCTCGCCGATGAGACGGGTTAGGCGACGACTACCTCAAAAATTTAGTCGTAACGCTGTCTTGCCCCCGCTGTCCCGCGGAGGCACCGCAGCCACCTCTGGGAACAGCATGAGACAAGCGCTCCTCATTGGCAGTGAAACCGGGCTCCTCGAAACGAGCCCGACGGGTCGCCACCAGCTCTCCTTCGCCCGGCTGCAGCGCCGCTCCACGGAGGAGCTCACGGCCGTTGCCACCAGCCTCCAGCTCGCCGAACCTCAGGGCCTGAGGCGGGCCGACCTGCTCTTGGCCATCGCTCGCTCCTTCGACAGTCCCGACGTCGAGCAGTTCAGCGAAGGTTGCCTCGATGTCCACGAAGAGGGCTTCGGTTTCCTCCGTAGCGAGCAGCACAACTACCTCCCCTGTCCCTACGACGTCTATGTGAGCCCGTCGCAGATCAGGCGGCTCAACCTCCGCAAGGGCGACACCGTCCACGGACGCATCCGGCCACCCAAAGAGGGTGAACGCTTCTACGCGCTCCTCGAGGTCGCCACCATCAACGGCGTCTCTCCCGAGCGGGCCATCGAGAAGCCCCACTTCGACAACCTCACCCCCCTCTACCCCAACGAGATGCTCCGGCTCGAGACCATCCCGAGCGATGTCTCAACCCGGGTCCTCGACCTCTTCGTCCCCATCGGCAAAGGCCAGCGCGCCCTCATCGTCGCACCGCCCCGCACCGGCAAGACCATGCTCATGCAGGGCATCGCCAACGCCATCAGCCAGAACCATCCCGAGGTGCAGCTCATTGTGCTGCTCGTTGACGAGCGCCCCGAAGAGGTCACCGACATGGCCCGGTCGGTCAAAGGCCAGGTCATCGCCTCCACCTTCGACGAACCGGCAGAAAAGCATGTGGCAGTCGCCGAGATGGTGCTCGAGCGGGCCAAGAGGCTCGTCGAGGATGGCCGCGACGTCGTCATCCTCCTCGACTCCATCACCCGCCTCGCCCGCGCCTACAACACCGTCGTCCCACCCTCCGGCAAGATCCTCTCCGGCGGCGTCGACAGCAACGCCCTCCACAAGCCCAAGCGCTTCTTCGGCTCGGCCCGCAACATCGAGAACGGCGGCTCGTTGACCATCATCGCCACCGCGCTCATCGACACCGGCAGCCGTATGGATGAGGTCATCTTCGAAGAGTTCAAAGGTACGGGAAACAGCGAACTCCACCTTGAGCGGAAGCTCATGGAGAAGCGCATCTTCCCCTGCCTCGACCTCCCCAAGTCGGGTACCCGCCGCGAGGAGCTCCTGCAGCCCCCCGAGGTCCTCAGCCGCATCTACATCCTGCGGCAGCACTTCCTCGCGCAGCTCAACGCCGTCGAGGCCATGACCTTTGTCCATGACCAGCTCGTGCGGACCAAGTCGAACGCCGAGTTCCTCGCCTCGATGAACCGCTAGGGCAGCAGCGGCAACCCGGGGCCGTCGAGCACCACCCGGTAGACCATCGGCCCAAAGAGCGCCGTGATGTAGAGCGAGCAGGGATCAAACCCGGGCCCCGCCCCGAAGGCCATGCTCGCCGGCGCGTTGATGCCCGTGATCACGTCCCGCTTCTCCCCCGTTGCGGGGTCAACGCGGACCAGCTTCGACTGCAGGTTGGCAGCCACATAGACCCGCCCCTTCGCGTCGATCACAATCCCGTCGGGCGTGCTTCGCGGCCCCATCTCGGCGATGACCGTGGCCGAGCTCGCGACGGGGAGTCCGTCGCTGCCCACATCAAAGCGGGTGAGCTGTCCGCGGGTCGTGAAGGTGGAGTTCACATAGATGCTGCGATGGTCGGGGCTGTAGCCGAGCCCGTTGGGGGAGGGCACATCGGCCTCGAGCTCCCGCGTCTCGCCGGCGAGCGTTACCAGCTGCAGTTTGGCAGAGAGGTTGTCGGCCACGATGAAGTCGCCGCTGTCGAGCCGCATCACGGCGTTGCCGCTCTCGATGGTCGTGGAGAGCTCGGTGATCTGGCCACTGCCCTCCACCAGCGTGAGACCTCCGTCCACGAGCGTGGGCGGGTAGGACTCTCCCTGCCGCGCCACCACAACGCCCGTTGGCGTGGGTGCGAGACCGAGCCCTGACGCGAGTTCGACGACGCGGGTGGGGGTGCCATCGGCGGTGAAGCGCCAGAGCGCGCTGTCTGCGGTCACATAGAGGAGGCCGTCGGGCCCGAAGGCGATGCCCTCGGTCCGCGCGAAGCCTGTGTAGAAGATCTCGACGGTGCCGGGAGCGTCGCCGCGGCAGGCCGGGTCTGGCGTCTCGAAGAGCGGTGCGGGCGGCGAGGTGTCTTCGGTGGCGTCGCCGCTACCCGAGCCCTCGGTATCCTCCGCCGTGTCTGCGCTGCCTGAGCCATCCAGCTCCTCTACGGCGTCTGCGCTTTGCGACCCCTGCGTGCCAGAATCGGAGCAGGCAGCGGCCTGAAGCAGGAGGCTGGGGAGCATGACGGCGACGAGCAGCTGCTTCATGGAGAGGCCTTGGTGGGTTGGATGTCGCGAAGTCTATGCACGATAGACACCGGAACTTCAATCTCAGGTGGCAAGGGTGTCGACTTGTCACCGTGCCGGACACCGATGCGCATCGCTCTCACAACCACCTTCTCACCTTGGGATGCCCGGGCCGGCGTAGCGCAGTTCGGTACCCGCGACCTCGCCGATGCCCTCCACCGCCGCGGTGTGGATGTCGCCGTGGTCTACACGATGGAGGGCCATGCAGAGCCCCGCACTGATTTGCCGCCACCCTATCCGGTGCGTTGGGCCTCTGTGCTCCGCACCGTGCGGCGGCGAGGCGCAGCCTCCATGTCGGAGCATGCGGCTCCCGTGGCCTGGGCGCTCCGAGAACTCGATGAGGAGGGACGCATCGACCTTGTGCACGGACAGGGCGAAGAGATGGCGCTTGTTGCCGACGCCCTCCCGCAGGCGCGGCGGGTCGTCTCGTCTCATCCCGTCGAGCGTAACGGTCAGAGCCGTGGGAAGCCCTCCGCAGAGCCCGGACCCTGCATCGCCTCTACCCGGCTGGCGCTGGAGCAGGCCCACGCCGTCGTCGTCTCGGGTGCGCGCGACCTGCGGGCCTCCATGGCGGCGCCGCTGGTGGACTGGGAGCGACTGATCGCAGTTGAGCGCGGGCTGTCGCGCCGCTTCTTTGCTGCAGAGGGTCTCTTCGCCGCAGGCGCCCCCACCCACCTCCTCGTCGTCGGCGGCAACGGGGAGGACCTCGCGTCGCGCTGCCTCTTTGCCGGGCTCCGGTGGCTCCCCGAGGACAGCTATCTCCCTGTCTGCTGGATGGGCGACTTTGGCACGAGCCAAAGGGTCAGGCCACTGCCCCACCTGCAACTGCCGCGCGGCGTAGAGTGCATCGGCATCGCGGACGAGCGCTCCCTGCAGCGGCTGGTGGGCCGAGCCGCAGAGGTCATCATCCTCGATGACTGCGACCGGTCGAGCGAACTCCTCCGCATCGCCATCGCGATGGGCAAGCGCATCTCTACCTGCGAGCAGGCCCTTCGCACCTTGGTCTCCGACCTCGAGCCGCTGGCATTGCCCAGGCTGCCAGACGACGAAGCGGGATTCGCAGAGCTTCTCCGCGCGGCGAGCGGCGCGGCCGGTCTTCGCGCGCCCGAGGCGGGCCAACGCATCGAGTTCGCCCGCCAGCACTTCTCCTGGGACGCCGTGGCGGAGCGCCACATCGCGCTTTACGAGAGGCTCTGCAGGTCGGGCGAAGAGACAGCGTCCGCGGTGCCCGAATCCGATTGAGGGGCATCGAACCGGGAGCTGTTCTTGGAGTGGAGCCCATACCGCTGCAGCCCCGTCGCACACATCACGCCGTAGGCGGCGCGGAAGTAGCGGTTGGTCTTCTGGCGTGCCACCACCTCCTTGGGACCGAAGGTGCGAAGGACCGACTCGTCCGGGTCGCCCGTGCGGTTGAAGACCCGCAAGACCATGGGCCAGGCGGCGGCCTCGGACAACCGGTCGGTGATGCGGGCCTGCGGCCTCACCTCGAGGAAGCGCGGAGCCGTGAGCCGCTGCACCTCAACGGGCGGCTCCTGCGATGGCCCACCTACAAGCGAGGAGACCCAGGCAGCGCCCGGCGCGGCGGCAACGATGCCGGCGCCAAGCCGCCGTACGAGCCAGCGGCGATTGAGCCACTGGAAGGATGAGAATTGCTCGAGCTCGGGCTGCAAGGTTGTTGGGCAGAGCATCCACATCAGGCGTGTGGCCAGTGCCGCAAGCCGGCTGCCCCACGCGGCGAAGAGCCCGCGCTCT
>CAIQPA010000326.1 GCA_903873545.1 uncultured delta proteobacterium | reverse complement strand
GGATGCTCACCTACGCCGAGATGGATGAGGCGATCGACCGGGTCGCCGCGCTCCTCCGTAGCCGTTTCGACATCGCCGCCCGGAGCCGGGTCGTCCTCATGTCGGAGAACCGGGTCGAGTACCTCGTCTTCTGGTTCGCGCTGCTCCGGCTCGGCGCCGCCGCCGTCCACGCCTCCTTCGAACTCCGCCCTGCCGAGCTCGACCATGTGCTCCGCAACAGCGGCGCAGACCTCATCTGCGCGAGCAGTCAGGCGCTACCCGTCGCCACCGCCGCCACCGCCGCCTTCGACGACCGCAACGTCTCCATCCTCCACATCGACGGCCTCGAAACAGCCGACGCAGACAGCGGTGCCCACGGCGACTCCATCGCCTCGCTTCACCAGCTCTTCCGCGCCTCGCAGAGCCGCGACTTCGAGGCCGGCGACGACGGCGAATCGGTCGTCTACACCTCCGGCACCACGGGTCGACCGAAGGGCGCCGTGCGCAACTTCTCGGCCATGACCATGACCGAGCTCGCCGCCATCCTCGAGCGGCTCCCCTTCGTCGCAGGCGAGCGCCACATGGTCGTCGGCCGCCTCTACCACAGCGCCGCGCAGGCCTTCACGGGGCTCATCACCGCGCTCGGAGGCACGCTCGTCTTGCGCCCCCGCTTCGACGCAGCCGGCCTCTTCGACGACCTCCGCTGCGAGCGCATCGAGAGCCTCTTCCTCGTCCCCAACATGCTCGACAAGGCGCTCACCCTCGAGCCCACCGCCTCGCGCGGGCAGCCCCTCCCCCACCTCCGCGCCATCGTCTGCGGCGCCGCCCCCTTCCTGCAGCCACTGCGCGAACGGGCAGCGCACCGGCTCGGCGCCGGCATCCTCAACGACTTCTACGGCGCCACCGAGCTCGGCTGGGTCACCTGCGTCAACGGCCACGAGATGCTCAAGCGGCCCGCCACGCTCGGACGCGCCATCCGAGGCCACGAGATCACCATCCGCGATGCCGACGGCACCCTTCTGCCCGCCAACACCGTCGGCATTGTCTGGACCCGCAGCGCCCAGCGCATGGAGCGCTACCTCGGCGACGAGGGCGCAACCTCCGACATCATGAAGGCCGGCTGGACCACCTGCGAAGACCTCGGCTTCCTCGACAGCGAGGGCTATCTCTTCCTCGCAGGTCGAGCGCGCGAGCTCATCATCTCGGGCGGCATCAACGTCTATCCGGCCGAGGTCGAGGCGGCGCTGTTGCATCACCCCGCGATTGCCGACGCAGCGGTCTTCGGCCTGCCCGACGCACAGTGGGGCGAATCGGTCGCAACCGCCGTCGTCCTGCGCGAGCCCATCACAGCCGGCGAGCTCCGCCGCTGGGCCCTCTCCGAGATGCTCCCCGCCAAGGCGCCACGCCGCTGGTTCATCGTCGACGAGCTCCCGCGCAATCCGACCGGCAAAATCATCAAGCGGGAGCTGCAGCAGCGTTACGCCGAGCCCGCTGAGAGCAGCCCGGCCTGATGCATCGAAGCCTCCCCATCACCCGCTGGGAGCAGGGCCACTCCACGCTCCGCAGCGACGAGGTCGCCCTCGAGGCGCCGCTCGAGCTCCGCCTCTCCTTCCTGCGCGACGGCCGACGCATCGAGCGGCCACTCCTCACCACCCTCCGCACCCCGGGCGACGACGAGGCGCTCGCACTCGGCTGGCTCTATGCGGAGCAGGTCATCACGCGCGCAGACCAGGTCGAGGCGATCACCGAAGAGGCGCTGCTGCCGGCCGCCGACGCAGCCGTCGCCTCGAGGCTCCTCATCCGCCTTGCAGACAGCGTGACGGTCGACCTCGAACGGCTCGCACGGGCCACCGTCGCCAGCTCCGCCTGCGGCCTCTGCGGACGCCTCACGCTCGGCGCGATCGGCCGCACCGAACCCATCGTCGCGACGTCCGAGCACTGGCCCGCGCACGCCGACCTTGCAGCATGGTCGGAGAAGGTCGCGGCCCATCAGCGCGCCTTCGACGCAACCGGCGGCATCCACGCCGTCGCCCGCTTCTCGCTCGCAGGCGAACTGCTCGATCTGGCGGAAGATGTCGGACGCCACAACGCCCTCGACAAGGTCATCGGACGCGCCCTCCGCGCAGGCGCGCTGCCCTTCGCTGGCGAGGCACTCTGGCTCTCCGGCCGCGCAGGCTTCGAGATGGTCGACAAGGCCGCCCGCGCAGGCGCTCCGCTGGTCGTCTCGGTCGGCGCGCCCACCACCATGGCCATCGAAGTCGCACAGACCGCAGGCCTCACGCTCGTCGGCTTTCTTCGCAACGGCCGCCACAATGTCTATGCCCACCCGGAGCGCTTCACGCGCCACTCCTCCGCACCCGGCGCCTGACCGCATGGCGACAGCTCCCCACACCGCGCCGGGCCACCCGCTCGTCCCCGTCGACCGCGACGACTCGCCCCGCGTCGGCCGCCGCGCATCACACGCGGGCGGCCTCGGCTCGCTCGCCGCAACCGTCCGCTACACACTGCCCGAGAGCGGCCTCGCGCGGGGCCTCTCCACGCTCGGAAAGCTGAACCAGCAGCAGGGCTTCGACTGCCCCGGCTGCGCCTGGCCCGAAGGCCACGACCGCTCCTTCGCCGAGTTCTGCGAGAACGGCGCAAAGCATGTGGCAGACGAGGCCACCACGAAGCGGCTCGATGCTGCCTGGTTCGCCGCACACAGCCTCGAATCACTCGCAGCCGAGAGCGACTTCTGGCTCAACCGCCAAGGCCGCATCACCGAGCCGCTCATCTGCCGCGACGGCGACACCCACTACCGCCCCATCGCCTGGGAGGAGCTCTTCGCCGCGCTCGGCTGCGCGCTCGGCCGGCTCGAATCGCCCCATCGCGCCGCCTTCTACACAAGCGGCCGCGCCAGCAACGAGGCCGCCTTCCTCTACCAGGCCTTCGTCCGCGCGCTGGGCACCAACAACCTGCCCGACTGCTCCAACCTCTGCCACGAGTCCTCCGGCTGGGCGATGCGCGACTCCGTCGGCGTCGGCAAAGGCACCGTCTCGCTCGCCGACTTCGACCAGGCCGACACCATCCTCGTCATCGGCCAGAACCCAGGCACCAACCATCCCCGCATGCTCTCCACCCTCCAGGAGGCAGCGCGCCGCGGCGCCAACATCATCGCCATCAACCCGCTCATCGAGCCCGGCCTGCAGCGCTTCGCCCACCCCAAAGAGCCCTGGACCTTCCCCGTCGGCGGAACCCGCCTCGCCACCCACTACCTGCAGGTCCGCATCGGCGGCGACGGCGCCCTCATGAAGGGCCTCATGAAGGAGCTGCTCGACCTCGAGGCCACCACGCCGGGCGCCATCGATCGCGCCTTCATCGACCAGCACACCGAGGGCTTCGAGGCCCTCTGCGCAGACCTCGACCGCCACGACTTCGAGACGCTCGTGGCCCGCTCCGGCATCAGCCGCGCCACCATGCGCGAGACCGCCGAGCTCCTCGCCCGCTCGCCCCGCGCCATCTACTGCTGGGCCATGGGCCTCACCCAGCACGAGCATGCCACCGACCTCATCCAGGAGGTGGTAAACCTGGCCCTGCTCTGCGGCCATCTCGGCAAGCAGGGCGCCGGCCTCTGCCCCGTCCGCGGCCACAGCAATGTGCAGGGCGACCGCACCATGGGCATCGACGAGAAGCCCTCCGAGTCCTTCCTCGCCCGCATGGATGCCGCGCTCGGCTTCCGCAGCCCGCGCGAGCATGGCTTCGACGCCGTCGAGGCGATCCACGCCATGCACCGCGGCGACCTCGACATCTTCGTCGCGCTCGGCGGCAACTTCCTCTCCGCGGTGCCCGATACCGCCTACGCAGCAGAGGCACTCCAGCGCTGCAACTGGACCGCCCAGATCTCCACCAAGCTCAACCGCTCCCACCTCATCGGCGGACGCAACAAGCTCATCCTGCCCTGCCTCGGCCGCACCGAGATCGACCGCCAGACAGCCGGCCTCCAGCGCGTCTCCGTCGAAGACTCCATGTCCTGCGTCCACGCCTCGCACGGCCACCTCGAACCGGCCTCCGCACACCTGCTCTCCGAGCCCATGATCGTGGCCCGCATGGCCCAGGCGACGCTCGGCGACAACCCGCTCCCCTGGGTCGATCTCGCCTCCGACTACCGCCGCATCCGAAGCCTCATCGAGCGGGCCATCCCCGGCTTCGAGAACTACGACGCCCGGCTCGACGCGCCAGATGGTTTCGTCCTCCCCAACACAGCCCGCCAGCGCCGCTGGAACACCGCCTCCGAGCGGGCCGGCTTCCGCTGCCTGCCGCTGCCCACCGACCACCAGCGGCCCGGCGAGCTGCTCCTCATGACCATCCGCAGCCACGACCAGTTCAACACCACCATCTACGGTCTCGACGACCGCTACCGTGGCGTCACCCGCGGCCGCATGGTCCTCTTCGCCAACGCCGACGACCTCGCCGAGCGCGGCCTCCTGCCCGGCCAGAAGGTCACGGTCGCACATGAGCGGGACGGCCGCCGGCTCGCCGCCAACGGCTTCACCCTCGTCCCCTACGACCTGCCCCGCGGCAACCTCGCCGGCTACTTCCCCGAGCTCAACCCCATCGTCCCCATGAACCGCGTGGCCCGCAACAGCGGAACCCCCATCTACAAGTCGGTGCCCGTCACCATTCTCCGCTATGAGGAGCCGCAGACCGCTGCTCCCAACTCCCCGCCCGAACCATGAACAAAAGATACCTCTCCGGCATCCAGCCCAACGGCGACCTCCACCTCGGCAACTACTTCGGCGCCATCCGCAAGCACATCGAGGCGCAAGACAACGCCTTCTACTTCCTCGCAAACTACCACGCCCTCAACACCATCCACGACGCGGCCACGCTCGACCGCCTCACCACCGAAGCCGCCGCAACCTACCTGGCGCTCGGCCTCGACCCCGACCGCGCCACCCTCTTCCGCCAGAGCGATGTGCCCGAGGTCTGCGAGCTCTCCTGGCTCCTCGCCACCGCCACCGGCAAAGGGCTCCTCGACCGGGCCCACTCCTACAAAGACAAGGTCAACCGCGGCCTCCCCGCCAGCATGGGCCTCTTCTTCTACCCCGTGCTCATGGCCGCAGACATCCTCGCCTGCGACACCGATGTTGTGCCCGTCGGCTCCGACCAGGTGCAGCATGTGGAGATGTGCCGCGACATGGCCACCCTCTTCAACAACCAGTATGGCCGCGAGGTCTTCAAGCTCCCCGTCTACGAGCTCGGCACGCCCGTGCCCGTGCCCGGCATCGACGGCCTGAAGATGAGCAAGAGCTCCGACAACACCATCCCGATCTTTGCGCCCGCCAAGCAGCTCAAGGCGCGGGTCATGCTCATCAAAACTGACGGCACGCCGCTCGAGGCCCCCAAAGACCCCGACACCTGCAACGTCATGGCCCTCTACAAGTTGGTCGCCTCGCCCGAAGAGGTCGCCATCCTCGAGGTGAAGTACCGCAACGGCGGCTACGGCCACGGCCACGCCAAGCTCGACCTCCT
This sequence comes from uncultured delta proteobacterium, assembly GCA_903873545.1. Classification (GTDB taxonomy): domain Bacteria; phylum Myxococcota_A; class Bradymonadia; order REDH01; family REDH01; genus CAIWGR01. The sequence continues at coordinate 4,773 of CAIQPA010000326.1, read as the reverse complement.
CGCCGCCCTCGAGGAGCGTTTCGGCGCCGCACGCGAACGCTACAACGCCCTCATGCAGGACCGCGCCTCCGTGGACAAGGCACTCGCCCACGGCGCACTCCGAGCCCGAGCCGTCGCCCGCCAGGTCACCGACCGTGCACGCGAAGCGACCGGCCTCCGCTAGGTCGCAGTGCCGAGCTGAAAGGGCTGCCAGGCCGCGGCCTCATAGAGCCCGGAGGCCTCGCGGTGGCCGAGCAGGAAACTGCGCGCGTCGGAGGTCTCGGGGAAGATCCGGAGCAGCATCGTCTGGCGCAGATAGGTCAGCCCCGACCCCTTCTGGCCACCTGTGGAGAGGCGGCCGCCGCCAAGCACATGGCTCACCATCTCGATGTGGCGACCGCGCCAGGTGATGATGCCCTGATCGAGCGTGAGCACCCCCTCGAGCAGCTCCTTGGGCCAGGTGAGCAGCGGCAGGTGGGCATACTGCAGAATGAAGAGCATCGCGCAGCGGGCCGGCGACGAAACGAACCAGTCGAGCCGTGCCAGCGCCTGTGCCACATCGGCGTCGTCGTGCGAAGAACGGCCCGCGCCCGGGCCACCCGGATCGGCACCGCGCGCCTGCTCCAGGTCGCGGCGAAAGGCCTCCTCGAACCGGCTACGGTAACGGGCTACGAAGGTTGGTCGATGCGTCGGAGACGGCGCACCGCCCGCAGGGTTGGGATAGGGCGTGCGCTCCAGCCAAGTCATGATGAGCGCCCGCACGCTGCTGTCGGACAACGTCCGGTCCCGCCCCTTCAGGATGGCGGTCGAAGGATCCACCACCGTCTCCATCCGCCGGTGCCAGAAGCTCTGATAACGCGTCGCGGTCGCCTCGAACTCCTCGCCGCCCGCGAAGTGGGGCGCACGCTCCGACGCGTAGGCCAGATAGCCCTTGTCGATGAGGCCGGCGAGCCACTCGAACTCACGGAACCGGAACGAATCAAAACCGGCGGCGCCAAAGAGGTTCTGGCGGAAGTCGAAGAAGTCGATCGACGACAGCGTCTCCAGCACCCCCATGTGCTCCGTCAGCAGCGCAGTGATCGTCGTGCAACGGGCCACATGACGCGCCACATCGCTCACCTCCGCCTCTTCCACGTGGGGCTGCGAGAGCACCGTCCGCGCATACTCCAGTTCGTCGTTCATCTGGTCGAACCAGATCTCCATTGCCTGGTGGGTCCGGATAAAAAGCTTCTCGTGCGGCGCCGCAATCGTCGGCTCCGTCGGCTCCACCAGCGGGAGCCCGCGCGACAGCACACCCTCGTGGCCGCTCCGCAGAATATAACCCTTCGGACCGTAGTACTGTACTGGCATCGCCGACCTCTCTGCGCACGCTTCAACGAGGCAGGGCACCTACCACCCTCGTCGCGCATCTCACAAGCAAACCCCTCTCGCGGCAGGCCCCGTTGAAACCCACACCCCTCCTCCTCGCCACCCTCCTCCTCCTCCCCGCCACGGGCCGCGCTGCCGGCTGGACCGCCCCCACCGGAACCACCTACGCCGAGCTCGGAGCCTATGCACTCTGGGGCCCCGCCACCCGCACCAGCGACGGCATCGTCGAGGGCCCCGACAGCACCAACCTCAACCTCCGGCTCTACGCCGAGACCCACCTCCTGCCCTCGGTCGAGCTCCTGATCAACGCCCCGCTCCTCGACTACGCAGCGCTCGGCGACGACGGCTTCCTCCGCTTCGGAGACCCCACCGCCGGCCTCCGCTGGGTTGCCCTGCAGCGCGAGCTGAGCGCCCTCTCGCTCACCGTCGCACACACCTTCCACACGCAGGAGCAGACCCTCTACGCCGTCCGCGAAGTGCCGGCCGACGACACCACCCTCTATGCCCCCAAGGGCCCAGACTACGAGACCACCGAAGTCGGCCTCCACCTCACTGCCACCAACCGCACAAGCTGGTATGGCGCCGACCTGGCCTACGCCCACCGCGGCGATGCGGCAGACCAGATCGTCGCCGGAGCCTCGCTCTGGTCGCCCTGGGGCGACAGCCCCCGCTGGTCCTACACCGTCGGGCTCGTCGCCCGGCTGAATGTGGAAGAGGAGCGACCCGCAGCAGAGGTCTATCCCGCACTTATCCTTGTTCCGTCCGGTGCACTCCAGCTCTCGAACGGCTGGGGCGAACAGGCGCAGAACGTGGGCTTCTACGGACGCGCCGACTACGCCCTTACCTCCTCCCTCTCGGTTGGCGGCGGACTCGACGGCGGCTTCTGGTACACGGGCTATCCCGCCGGCCCCGGCCTGATCCTCCGGATGGCCTGGCGGAACTGACTACTTCGAGGCGCCCAGCAGCGTCTGAAGCTCACCCGACTGGAACATCTCCGTCGTGATGTCGCAGCCGCCCACGAGCTCACCGTCGATGTAGAGCTGCGGGATCGTCGGCCACTTGCCGTACACCTTCACAGCGTCGCGCTTCTCGGGGTCCACAAGGATGTCGCTCGAGCCGAACTCGGCACCCAGGTGCTGCAGGATCTGCACCACGCGGGCCGAGAAGCCACACTGCGGAAAATCGGGCGTCCCCTTCATGTAGAGGAAGACCTTCTGGCCCTTCACCTCGGCCTCGATCTCGCTCATCACGTCGCCGCCCTGGGCGCGCGTGCGGGGTGCACTCTGCTGGCCGGGGCCACTCTGGTTTGCTGCGATGGGCAACGAAATCTTCTCGCTCATGATGCTCTCCTCAGGGTTCGTTGGTTCAAAAATCAGGGGGCCATCGTCTTCAGCGCCAGCGCATGAATCCGGTCGCGGAAGGCATCGCCCAGCGCCTCATACACGGCCTGATGCTGACGCACACGCGACAGCGTCCGGAAGCTCTCCTCTACCACCACCGCATCGAAGTGGTCGAAGGTGCCGGTCGTGTCCACGACCTGCACCCGCGCCTGCGGAAAGGCCTCCAACAACTTCGCGCGAATCTCTTCTGCCGTTATCATCGCTTCATCCTCGCTCTCGGGTAGGCCGGCGAGTTAGGTTTGTTGCCGACTACACGCAAGCATCCGGCCCCACATGCTCGACATTCAGCACCACCAGCTCCCCAACCACGACGGCTGGAACCTCCAGCTCCGGCAGGCCCGCCACCGCACGCGCCACAACCCGGCGCTCGCCCCCATCGCCATCATCCCTGGTTATGGGATGAACAGCTTCCTCTTCGGCTTCCACCCCCGCGGTACCTCCATGGAGCTCTGCCTCGCCGAGGCCGGCTTCGAGATCTGGTCGCTCAACCTCCGCGCCCAGGGCGGCTCCCGCGCCACCTCACCCGACGCAGAGCCACCCTCCTTCGCAGCCTTCGCGGGCGTCGACCTGCCTGCAGCGATTGCGTTCATCACACGCAACTCCGCGAGCCCCGGCCACCCCATCTCGCTCATCGGCTGCAGCCTCGGCGGAACCATCGGCTACACCTACCTGGCGCTCCATCCGCAGCAGAGCCGGGTCGGCGCACTCGTCACCATCGGCTCCCCCATCCACTGGGACCGACCGCCGCTCCTCTTCAAACTGCTCGGCGTCCGCCCCGACCTCATCGAGCGCATCAAGCTCCGCGGCTCCCGCTCCATCGTCCGCGCCGCGCTCCCGCTGCTGGAGCGCATGCCACGGCTCGCCCACCTCTACCTCAACCCGGCCCACGTCGACCTCCACGCGCTGCACGAGCTGGCCCGTACCGTCGAGAACCCTCAGCCCCGCCTCAACCGTGAGCTCTCCGAATGGCTCGCCGCCGGCACCCTCACGGTCCGTGGCCGCGACATCGCCGAGGAGGTTCGCAAGGTAACGGTGCCCCTGCTGGTCACCCGCGCCAACCGCGACGGCATCGTCCCCACCGACTCGGTCGCCTCGGTCCGCACCCGCTGGGGCGGCCGCGCAGATGAGCTCGTCGTCGGCACGCGGGAAGACTGGTACTCCCACGCCGACCTCTTCATCGGCAACGAGGCCCCCGCCAAGGTCTTCGCCCCCATCGCCGCCTGGCTGTCGGAGCGGAGCGCCGAGCGGGCATGAAGGCCTTCACTGTCACAGCCGACTGGGCCTGCGGCCAGAGCGAGGCCTTCGACCGGCTCACCGACAGGGCCATCATCCTGCGCGAGACAGGCGTCGAGACCTCCATCGAGCCCCATCCGGGCGGCCGCTACGAGTGGTACTTCCTCGACGACGGCCCCACTGGCGAAAGGGGCAGCGAGGGCTGCACCATCCTCGCAGTGGAGCCGGGCCAACGGCTCGCCTTCACCTGGAACGCGCCGCCTCATCTGCCCCACGCCCGTGCCCGCTTCACCCGCGTCGAGGTCACCTTCGAGCCCTCAGAAGGCGGCACTCTGGTGACGCTCACACACGGCGGCTGGCCCGACAACGACGACCACGAGGAATGGCCACGCACCCGCGACTACTTCATCGCCGCCTGGCCCCGCTTCCTCGCCATGTGCGGCCCTAGGGCGGCCCCATGAGCAGGTAGAGGCCGGGGCCGAGGTTCCCCTCGATGCCCGTGTCGAGCGCCGTCACGGTCAGGTCCACAGACCGGCCATCGTCGGGCAGCAGCGACTCCACATGGACTGCGCCATCGTCAAAGCGGCGGAGCGTGGGCGCCAGCGCCTCGGTGGTCGCAATCGGCGTCAGCATACGGCCCGTCGCCACCTCACGCAGCGAGGCAACGCAGCCCGTGCTGGCAGGGCAGAGGTGGCCGGCCGGCTCGCCCAGCGCACCGCACCAGAAGTTGTTGTCGCCCGGGTGGTGCTGCGTGGTGAAGCCATCAGCAAAGAGCACCCCGCGCGACCGTGTC
>CAIQPA010000325.1 GCA_903873545.1 uncultured delta proteobacterium | reverse complement strand
GATGGCCTGCGCGCGTGCGGCCGTCTTGAGGCCCTGGCCGGCGAGGCGCACTTCGCCCTTCGTACCCTTCTTCAGCTGCAGGATGGCGGCCGCGGCGCCCTCGTTGGGCGTGCACAGCATCAGCAGCCTCAGGGGATCGACAATGGGCTTGCTGGCGAGAATCTCGTCCACCGAAAAGAGCTTGCGGTACATGGCACGGTCGTTGTGCACCGAGTGGGCGTGGTTCTTCTCGGCCACCAGCGCGAGCTGGCGCTCGGTGGTGCCGTGCTCGTGCATGTGGCGCTGGATGGCGAAGGCGAACTGCGCGGGGTTCACCGCGTGGCCGATCTTCTGGCGCCAGGCATCGAAGTAGTCCATGTCCATGAAGCCGCGCGGCATCTTCTCGATGCCGACCACGGCCACGGTTTCGCAATCGCCAGAGAGCAGCGCCTGGCGCGCGGCGATCAGCGCCGAGCCGCCCGACGAGCAGGCGTTCTCGATGTTGATGATGGGAATGCCGGGCGAGCCCATCTGCGCGGCAAGGCGGTGGCCGGCGCCGGTACCGGCGTACATGTGCGCGCAGTAGAGCGCATCCACCGATTTCCAGTCGAGGCCGGCGTCGGCCAGCGCCTCTCGCAGGGCATCGACGCCCATCTGCACGGCGGTCTTGCCCTCGAAGCGCCCGAACGGGTGCATGCCCACGCCCTTGACGACGATGTCGCTCATGACGGCCTCCCTGACTGGCGAAAGGCGAACGAGGTCATGGCATCGTCGCCGAGTGTGACCGTGGAGGCGCCTACGGTGCCTGTGATGGGCTCCCAGGCGAAGGGCGCCTCATACATGTTGAGGCCAACCTCGGAGCGGAAGCCGAAGACGGCATCGCAGACGTCGCCCTCACCGTCGCCATCGGCATCGGCCTGACTGGCGTTGCTGTTGAAGGCACAGTTGTCGGAGCAGTTGTCGGCTCCATCTCCGTCGGTATCGACACCGGCAGTGCAGGCTGCGCGAACAACGGAGGGCGCAAGGAGGAGTGCTCCCGCTGCCAACAGCATCTGAAAATGAACTGCGAGTCTGGCGTTCATGTGGCCTCCAATGGAAAGGCGAAACGGCTTTTAGGATACAGTGGGAGAATAGCCGTCACGCCGTTACGGCGCAAGGTAGTCGAGCCTGGCGAAGGTTACGCACTACGAGCGCTGTTCAGGCGCGTTCCGACCCCCTCGGTGATTGGTGCCATCTCCTTGAGCATGCTCCCGATTCTCCCACACCCTTGCGCCTTGGCGCGGGGTAGTCCTCGGTCTGCTCAAGACCACCCGAAGGCAGCCGAGCCGGCTCAGATCTTCGCAGGAACCGAAGACGAAGCGCCCTTCCAGGACTCGTCGAGGAAGGAGACCAGCGAGAGCTCCTGCGGGTCGACCTTGGCGCTGTTCTCCAGACGGAGCACGCCCCGCGGGCAGACCTCGGCGCACATCCCGCATCCCACGCAGGAGGCCCGGGTGAAGCTCAATCCGGCCTGGGCGTAGCTGCGCACATCGATGCCCATCTCGCAATACTTGGAGCAGAGGCCACAAGAGATGCACATCTCCTTCTTCACTCGGATGCGGAAGCGGCCGAGCTTCTGGATGATGCCAAGGAAGGCCGCCATGGGGCAGAAGTTCCGGCACCAGACCCGCGTGCCGCCGAGCGGGTAGAGGCCCGTTCCAATGGCACCCGAAAGGGAGGCGGTGACCACCAGGCCGTACCACTTGCGGGTGCCTGTGGCGGCGGCGTGGAGGCTCGAGCTCTCCGGCAGAACCGCCGATGCGAACCAGAGCGCCGTAGAGAAGAAGGCGATACCCATCACCGTGTAGATGGCGATCTTCTCGAACTTCCAGGCGTTCGAAGACTTGTTCGACAGGTGGCGCCAGGGCTCACCAAATGTGTTGGCGAGGCCGCCGCAGCCACAAACCCAGGAGCAGTACCAACGCTTGCCATACAGGAGCGTCATCACCGGCACGACGGCGAGCGAGGCGAAGAAGCCCCAGAGCACCAAGCCTTCGCCGTAGTAGGCGAAGTTCCGCGGGTCGAGGTAGTCGATCTTCAGCGGCCACATGTAGCTGAAGTAGTACTCGGGCTTGTGGAAGAACTTGAGGAGGATGGGCAGCGAGAAGGCGAAGGAGACCTGCACCATCATGACCACGCCGGTGCGGACGATCTGGTAGCGATTATGCCGGTACTTGAAGCAGACCCAGGCGCCGCCGAGCAGGACGCCGAGCGTGTAGAGCAGGCCGTAGATGGTCCAGCGGTTGCCGAAGTGCTCCCAGTTGTCGATTACGCCGTTCTTGTTCTCGTCCCGGGCGAGGGTGCCGTCCGGTCGGGTAGCAGCGTCGACCGAGGCGCCGAGCCTCCAGCCGAGCTCGTCGATGTGGACCGTGGCGGTTCGGTAGAGCCAGTCTTGGCCCCGCTCGAGGCGGCTCTCCCGGACGCAGGCGCCCGCCTCACAGACCGCCCCCTCGCTGTAGCAGGAGGCGTTGTCGGTGCAGGGGCTGTCTGGCGTCCAGTAGTACTGGCCGAAGTAGAGGATGCCGTAGAAGGCAATCAGCAGGAGCGAGAGGGTCCAGGCCGAGAGACCGCGGTTCTTGAGGTCGTGCAGGAAGAGGCCTGCGGCGGTGCGGCGAATCATCTTGAGAGCTCCTTCGCGAGCGGCAGTTCACGCTGGATGCAGCCTGTCAGATTGACCCGACCGAACTCGACGTCGAACTGGGCGTCGGCGAGGTGGGTGATGACCCAGGCGGGCGAACGGCGTTCGCGGATCCAGCGTTCGAGGATCTCGTGGTTCCAGCGCGAGCCGAGCATGTTGAAGCCGAGCACCCGGTCGCCGTTGTGCAAGATGCGCTGGCAGATCGGCTTGGTCGGGTGCTTGCGGAAGATTGTCGGCGTTCCCTCGGGCAGCGCCATGACCTCGCCGACCGTGGTGTACTCCACCTCGAAGAACTTCGAGGAGTTGAAGAAGATGGGCGGCGCGTAGCGGAGCTGGTCACCGAAGAGGTTGGCGGCCACATGGCGCCCCTGCCGCTTGGCGGAGTACCAGATCATCTCGACGAAGCTGCGGCCCTCGATGGGCTGAATCTCGGCGCAATCGCCGCAGGCAAAGACATCGGGGAGCGAGGTCTGCAGCGTCTCGTCGACAACCACGCCGCGGCTGAGCTGCGGCGGATCGGTGAAGGCCTTCAGTCGGTCAGTCGAAGGACGGACGCCGACGCAGATGCCGAGCATCTGGCATGGGATGCGCTCCCCACTGTTGGTGACGAGGCCGGAGACGCGCCCGACCGGATCGACCTCGATCCGCTTCATCTCCTCCATGTAGCGCACGTCGACGCCATGGGCCCGGAGCTGCTCGGTGACGATGTCGCCCTCTTCGCGGCCCAGCGCGACCGGCCAGTAGTAGGGCTCGCGGATGAGGAAGGTGACCTTGATCCCGTGGTAGAGGAGGGACTCGACGAGCTCGATGCCAATCAGTCCGCCACCGACCACGACGGCCTCGCGGGTGGTCGGCGTGAGGCGCTCGCAGGCGTCGAGGTCCTGCATCGAGACGAAGTGGACAAGGCCATCTTTGACATCGTTGATGCCCTCCCAGCCGAACCGGTTGGGGGTAGCGCCGAGCGCAAGGACGAGCTTGTCGTAGGGAAGGGTGGTGCCCGAGGAGAGGTGAACCGTCTTGGCCGCCGCGTTGTGGTCGATGACCCAGTCCCGGAGCAGGCCAATCCGCTGTTCCGCGTAGACCTTGCGCTCGTAGGGCTCGAGGTCACGGCGGTTCATGCGGTCCATGTAGGCATACATGAGCGCGGTGCGGGAGAAGAAGAAGTCTGTCTCGCCACCGATGATGGTAATCTCGGCATGCGGGTCGCGCTGACGGGCGGTCATGGCGCAGGTGACGCCGGCGACGCCGTTTCCAACGATGACAATCTTCACGGTGCACCTGCCGGACGAAGAGAACCCGCGCCAGGAGCGGGCATCAGCTCGATGCCACAGCCGCAGAGCGGCGGCAACCTTTTGAGGGGCGCCGCGCTGCGAAACAGGCGCTTAGTCGACCGAGGGGCCCGTGTGGCGGACGTCGGGGATGCGAGCAAAGAGTGCCTTCACCGGGTCGGTCTCTTCACCGTAAACGTAGGCCGCACCGAGCTCGATGGTGCCGGCCTTCTGGCCAAAGCCGGTGTTGTTGTCGGACTCCTTGCCCCGTCTGAACCGGGCGAACCGCTCGGCGACGCGACGGGCCTCTTCGGCCTGCACGGCGAGGAGGTCTTGGAAGGAGGCGGGGAGCGGGATGTGGCTCGGAAGTGCGAGCATCACGCGGCCAGCCGCTTCGGCGTCATGGTCGGCGCGGTGGGCGCTCTCGAGCGCGATGCCGAGGAAGGCGGCGATGTCGACCAGCTTGGCTGTCTTTGTCTTCTTGGCGACCTTGAAGGCCTCGTGACAGAAGGGGAAGGGATCGAGGAAGACAGGGAGCGCGATGGAACGGCCTAGCCGGCGGAACTCGCCCTCTACCATGCCGCGGTCGAAGTCGGCGTTGTAGGCGAGGAGCGGCTGGGCGACGAGGCGCCGCTCGAGCTCATCGGCGAGCTCGGCAAAGACCGGCTTGCCGACGAGATCTTCGTCTTTGATGCCGGTGATGCGGGTGATCTCGGGAGGGAGCGCGCACTCGGGATGGATGAGGGTCTGAAACCGCTCTACGACCTCGCCGTTGTCGAAGATGACAAGGCCGAACTCGATGATGCGGGCAGAGCGGGGGTCTGTGCCGGTGGTCTCGGTGTCGAAGGCGGCGAAGCGGCCCGTCTGCCAAGGCTGTGTGAGGTCGAACATGGTGAACCCGGGTCAGCGACCGAAGCGATCGCGCAGAATGCCCAGCTCCGCCAACGGGCGGCCGGGCCGGAAGAGGAATCCGATGAGGACGAGGATGGCCCCAAGGAGCAGGAGCTTACTTGGTAGTCCCCAGAGCAGCGCGGAGGAGGCGAGACGGGCGCGGGTGGGCTGCTTGCTGTCGTAGAGGACCGCAACAGACTGCCCCAGTGTCAGGGTGAGCGCGGAGGACTGCTCCTCGATGGCGATGACGCGGCCCGCATCCGAGGCCTTGAAGGTGATGGGGCCGCGGTCGGCGGTGACGAAGACGACCTCGGGGTCGAAGCAGCGTTCATCGCGGAGTATCGAGCAGGGGATCTCGGTCAGGGCCGTTACGATCCCCTCCGCCTTCTCCACGCGGGTCCAGTAGAAGGTGGTGTGTCCGGCGATGATGCCCGCAGCGATCCAGGCGAGCAACCCGGTGATGGCTGCAAGTCCGGAGATGAAGGTGCGGATTCTCTGAACCATGGCCAGCTGCGGGAAGAGGTGAACTCAGGAGTCTACTACGGTGTCGGCGTAGCCGTCTACGGGCAGTGGGTCGCGACGATTTCGGAGCGAATCGGTGTGATCGGGCGGACCTCAAGCTGGGTCTCGATGCGGCTCCGGAGCGCCTCCACGTGGGAGATGATACCCACCGCGGTGTCGCGCTGCTTGAGCTTCTCGAGGGTCTTGATGGCGGTCTCGAGCGAGGCGCTGTCGAGTGTTCCGAAGCCCTCGTCGAGCAGGAGGGTCTCGATGGAGAGGGTCTCTCCGCGCTCGGAGGCGAGGCCGAGCGCCAGGGCGAGCGAGCAGAGGAAGGACTCACCGCCGGAGATGAGGTTGATGCCGCGCGGCGCATCGGCGTGGAAGGCATCGATGAGGTGGAAGTCGAGGGAGTGGGTACCGTCGGCATGGAAGCTCTGGCGGAAGGAGTAGCGGGCATCGAGCTCAAGGAGCCAGATGTTGGCGGCACGGATGACCCGCTCGAGGTTGAGCGCCTGGGCAGCCTTGTGGAAGGCTGCGCCATTGCCGGCGCCGATAAGGTCGTAGATAAGCTTCCACTGACCAAAAATGGCCTCCGCCGCTGCGAGCGCGACCTGGCGATCGGCCTGCAGGGCGCGGTTGTGCTCCGCCAGGCCAAGAGCGCCGATGAGCTGGGAGGTTGCATCGAGCGCGGTGCGGATGAGCGACTGCAGGCGGGCTGCCTCGTCGGCGGCCGCGGCAGGGCTGTCGAAAGAGCCTGGCACAGAGGTCGCGCGATGGGTGGCGACGGCCGCGACGGCCTCCACCAGCGCTTCGCGCGCGGCGCGGAGCTTCTCTTCGGCCGTTGCGAGGCGCTGCGTCGCATCGGAGAGCTCGGCGGGCGTACGGAGATCGGCGATGAAGAGATCGAGGTGGCGGCCAGCTTCTAGCAGGCCCGCGTCGCGGAGGGCGCGGGCTGTCTCGGCCTTCGCAATTGCCTCGGAAGCAGCGTCAAGCAGTTGCCGGTGCAGGGTGGTCTCTCGGGTCAGGTCGAGCTGAAGGCCCGAGAGGGTCTCAGCCGCCATCTTGAGCTGCGCCTCGGCATTGGCGAGTGCAGCGGCGGCCTCGTTCACCACCAGGCCGGGCGCCCTGCCCGACCAGCGCGACGCGACCTGCAGCATGGCAGACGCCAGCGCTGCCTCTGCAGCCGTGACCTCTGCGGCGGCGGTCGCGACCGCGGCGGTGAGCCCAGAAGCAGACTCACGGGCATCTGCGACAGCCTTCGCGGCGATGGCCAGCAGTGCCTGCTGGTTTTCGACCTCCACCGCGGCGGTGGTGGCCTTGTGCAGCTGCTCCTGCACCGCCTTGAGGCGGGCATCGGCATCGAGTTCAGCCACACGGAGCGCGGGCAGCGGGAGCCAGGCGCATGAAGCGGCGAGAGACTGCTCAGCAGCGCTGCGCGAGGTCATGTAGGCCTCCAGCTCCGCCTTCAGCGCCTCCGGCAGACCGGCGGCGGTCAGGCCGAGTTCGGCCGCCCGCGTCGCGAGCGCCGAGGAGGCAGCGGAGAGCTGACGCTCCACCTCCGTCACCTGGTTCCGACGCTGGGAGAGCGCGCCCGCCACCCGGTGCAGGGTTGCCTGCGCCGACGAGAGCTCCGCCTGCCGCTCCGTGCGGACCGAGACGCGCAGGGCACACTCCTGCGCAGCGGCCTCGATCTCAAGGACTCGGTCTGAGACCGGCGCGGCCGCAAAGGGGTGCTCCGTTGCGCCGCAGAGCGCGCAGGCCTCGCCAGGCCGGAGCAGATGCCGGTGCTGTTCGATGTTCGCGAGCTTCTGCAGCAACCCATGCTGCAGCTCACCGTCGGCGACCGCCTGGCTGGCGGCACGGTGACGCTCCTCTGCGGTGCCAACCTGGAGGGCCGCAGCCTCATGCTCCTGCGTGAGCGCGCCCGTGGCGCCCTGCTCCTTGACGAGCGACTGCTCGGCCTGTGCGACCTGCTTCACGAGCTCCAGAGACTGCTGGCGCTGGGTGACGAGCGGCAGCCCTGCGACCACCGTCTTGAAGGCTGCAGTCGCTCCCTCCAACGAGGCGACATCGGCCTCTCGATTGCGCCAGGCCTCAAAGCTCTCCGAGGCCGTTAGCGCGGCCGTCACCTTCGTCTGCTGGAGCCTCTCGGCTGCCTCCGCCTGTGCCACCTTTTCGGCTGCGACCTTGGCCGTGGCAGAAGCAGCAGCATGCTGCTTCTGGGCTACCTCCAAGGTCTGTGAGGCAGCGGCGCCCGCAGCGTGGACAGCCTGCACCTCGGGGAGCTCCTCGAGCACCTTATCGTTCGCAGCACGCGCGGTCTCGGCCGTCGCGGTTGCAGCGGCCTGCGCAGCGCCGGAGGCTTCAGCGCGCTGGTGCAGGAGGGCAATCTTGGCCTCAAGCTGCTGCGCCTCGCCCTGCTTCTGGGCTGCCTCGGCGAGGCCCTGCTGCGCGGCCTCATGATGAGGGATGAGCGATGCAGTCGCATCATATCGGGCCGACCAATCGCGGAGCGGCTGGAGCTCCTGATGGCCGGTCTCCGCGAGCGCCTTCGAGGCCTCCACGTTGCCGACCGCGAGCTCGCGCAGCGCGAGCTCCTGCCACCAGTTCACCCCGGCGGTCGCGACCGTCTCTTCGGTCGTGAGGCGGGCAGCCTCGGCCCTGTGCACCTCCTGCTGACGGAGGTTTTCGGCGACGGCCTCGTCGCTCCAGGGAGCGGCGCCCTTCATCTCGGTCTTGATGCGCTCCACCTCTTGGTTGGACAAGCGGTGCCGTTCGGATGCCTGCAGGCCAATCCTGCGGAACTCCTTGGTTCCGGTGAGCCCCTCAAGCATGTTGGCACGCTCTTCGGCGTCGGCCGTGAGCAGTGCCGCGAACTGCCCCTGGGCGAGCAGCACGCTGCGCCGGAACTGCTGGCTGTTGAGCCCTCCGAGCGCCTCTTCGAAGGGGGCCTCGAAATCCTTCTTCTTGGTGCTCTCGACCTTGAGCCCGCCGGACTTGTCTGTGAAGTCTGGGTTCAGCTCCACGAGCAGGCGGCGGGTGTCGGACCACTTGGGCGGGTTGCCTTTGCGAACGGCCACACGCTCCACATACCAGCCGGCCCGGAAGTAGCGGCGGGTGCCACGGCTGAGGGTGGAGAAGATGAGCTCCGCAGAGGCCAACGAGGCGCCGCGAGAGATGATCTGCCGCGGGTCATTGAGCTTGAGTTCGTTGAGCTCGAGCTGCTTCTGCTTGCCCTGCTCCACCTTGGAAACACGGGCCGTCTCGTCGTAGAGGGCGAGCGTGATCGCATCGAGGATGGTCGTCTTGCCGGCGCCTGTGGGGCCGTGGATGAGGAGCGGCGAGCCCTCATTGAACAGGGCGTCGAAATTGACGACCTGCTCTCCCGTGATGGTGGTGAGATTGCGGATGGTGAGACGGTGAAACTTCATTGGGAACCCTATTCGCCGGCAGAGATGGTACGGAACAGTTCGAGGAGTTGGTCGGAGGGCTGCTCTTTGTGCTTCGCCTCGAACATGCGGGCGAAGAGCTGCTCGGGCGTCACCTGCTCGAGTGGTGGGAGGGCGATGGGGTCTGGTCCGACGACTGCGCCCGGCAGCACCTTGTGGTGGCGGATCTTGATGGGGCGCGGCTCGGGGAGCGCAGCGATGGCCGCGTCGATGGAGCTGTCGCCGTGAAGCTCGTGCTGCTCCACGGTCTGCTGGATGTCGAGCAGGGTGGGGAGCTCGGCCGGCGCGAGATTGGCGATCTGGGCCCGAAGCTCAGCTGCATTGCCGTTCAGCTTGAGCAGCGCGCGGGCCTGTGGCACCTCGACAAGTTCATGCCGGACCGTGCCGTCGGCCTCTACCTCGAGCAGCGTGACGCTGTGCGGACGGCCAGCCTCCTGGTGGTCGAGCACGACGGGGCTCCCCGCATAACGAATGGGAGGCGCGCTGCTGACGGCGTAGGCGCGGTGGATGTGGCCGAGCGCGACGTAGCAGTAGCCGGTACCGAAGATGTCGGTGGAGAGACCCTGCAGGCCGCCAACCCCATCCCACGAATGGATGCGACGGAGCTGCGTGTCTTCGGCGGCGGGCTTGCCGACCGTGAGGTGGCCCATCGCGATGCGCGGTCGGCTCGGAAACTGCTCGGCCGCAACCTCAGCGAGCCGCTGGTAGCAACCTCCAATGGCATGCTCAGCGCGGGCCTGCGATTCTGCCTGGCCCTCCATGCCCTGCGGCACACTGCCGAGGTGGTAGGCCTGCACAAAGGGGACGGCTGCGACAACGAG
>CAIQPA010000324.1 GCA_903873545.1 uncultured delta proteobacterium | reverse complement strand
CTGCCCGCCGCAGCTCTGCCGCCACCGTGATGCCGGCCATCCCGCCGCCCACCACCAACAGACCGCTCACGCGCCGGTCTCAGGCTGCGCGCCATGCCGCACGAAGGGCCACGCCGTCTCAGGTGTCGTGGCGCCAAGCGTGCTCATCGTCACCGTCCGCGGCCGCCTGCCAGTGCCCGACATCTCCACGCAGGTCTGAATCGCCGAGATGGAGACAGCGACCCAAGCGGGCTCAAGCTGCCGCATCACCTCCGCTGCCAGACCATCCGTCAGCCGCTCCTGCAGCTGCGGTCCCATCGCCATCGACTCCACAAGCCTCACAAGACTACCAAACCCCGTCATCCGCTCCTGCGGCAGAAAGGCGATATTCACCTCACCCACAAAGGGCATCAAGTGGTGCAGGCAGAGCGCACGCAGCGGGATGTCGCGAACCACGATCACCTGCGCCGTCCCTTCCGAACGCTCCCGCGCGATCGGCCGCAACTCCACCGTCGCCGCCGGCACAGCAAGCCGCTCCCGCATCAGCTTCGTAAACCGATTGGCCGTCTCCGCCATCTCGGCATCGGCCGCTACATCAACCCCAATCGCCGATAGAAACCGGGCGAAATGCTCCGCGGCCTCCGCACTCATGTCTCACCGTCCAGCAGCGGTAGCTGTCCGCTGACCGAGCTCGGCGGCGTAACACCCATGTGGCGCATTGCCAGCGGTGTTGCGAGCCGCCCGCGCGGTGTCCGCTGCAGGAAGCCCTCCTGAATCAGGAAGGGCTCATAGACATCTTCGAGCGTCTGGGCCGCCTCGCCCGTCGCCGCCGCCAGCGTCTCGAGCCCCACGGGACCGCCGCCGAACTTGATCGTCAGCGCCTCGAGATAGCTCCGGTCCATGGCGTCAAAACCACGCTCATCAATCTCGAGCTGCGTCAGTGCATGCTGTGCAAGGTCGAGGCTCACAGCGTCCAATCCGGCCACCTGCATGTAGTCCCGCACACGGCGCAAAATCCGGTTCGCAATGCGCGGCGTGCCCCGGCTCCGCCGTGCCAGCTCCTGCGCCGCATCGTCCTCGAGCGCAACGCCCAGAATCGAGGACGAACGCATCAGAATCCGCGCCAGCTCGTCGGTGCGGTAGTATTCCAGACGCTCCACGATGCCGAAGCGGGCACGCAGCGGCGTCGTCAACAGTCCGCTCCGCGTCGTCGCCCCGATGAGCGTGAAACGGGGCAGCTCCAACCGGATGCTTTTGGCGTGCGGGCCTTCGCCCAACACCACGTCAAATCGGAAGTCCTCCATCGCGGGGTAGAGGTTCTCCTCCACCACCGAGGGCAGCCGGTGAATCTCGTCGATGAAGAGAAAATCCCCCTCTTGGAGCCCTGTCACGATGCCCGCCAGGTCGCCCTTCTTCTCAATCGCCGGGCCGCTCGTCACATGCAGCGCAACCCCCATCTCGGCGGCCAGAATCGCCGCGAGCGTGGTCTTGCCCAGACCCGGCGGGCCACTCACCAGCACATGGTCGAGCGGCTCTCCGCGAAACTTCGCAGCCTGAACTGCCGTCCGCAGCCGCTCCTTCACCTTCTCCTGCCCCACATACTCGTCGAAGACCTTCGGCCGCAGCGAGGCGTCGTGCTGCTCTTCATCGGCGATGGGACGCGGGGTTGTCTGGCGGTTCGGCTCCATGGGCTCCTCGGGCGTGTGCGCCTGCTTCTAAACAACTGTTCAGCCGCGGAGCAACCTCAATGCCTCGCGCAGCAGCACCTCTACCGCCACGCCCTCGTCTGCGCGACCCTTCAGCTTGATGGCTGCGTCATCAGCCTGCTTCCGCGTGAAGCCCAGATCCAGCAGCCCCAGCACAAGGTCCGATACGACGCGCGATGAACCCACAGGCGCCGAGGCCGCGCCACCGCCAAGGTCCATCAGCGCCACCTTCTCCGACAGCTCCAGCAACATGCGCTGCGCCGTTTTCTTCCCGATGCCGGAAATGCGCATCAGCGACCGCTCATCCGAGGTCACCAGCGCCGTCTGCAGCTCCGCGCCCGAGTAAACGCTCAGCGCCTGCAGGGCCAGCTTCGGCCCCACGCCGCTCACCGTCATCAGCCGCTGAAAGAGCAGCCGGTCGGCCGACGTCGCAAACCCGTAGAGCGTGATCGCATCCTCCCGCACCAGCGTGTGCACCGACAGCGTCGCCCGGTCCCCGAGGTTGGCCAGCAACTCCATCACCGAAAGCGGAACAAAGAGCTCATACCCTACGCCACCCACATCGAGGATGATCGTGTCGAGCGACTTGGCAGCAAGGGTTCCGGTCAGGCGTGCAATCATAGGCGTCTCGTCGTTAGCAGCGGATGGTGGTGAAGATGGCAGACTGCGATGGCGATAGCGTCGG
>CAIQPA010000323.1 GCA_903873545.1 uncultured delta proteobacterium | reverse complement strand
GGCGCGACGGAGGCACAACGCAACGAAGCCGCTGCGCTGCTCACGGCCGCGCTCCGCGACCCGAGCCCGAGCGTACGGATGCGTGCCGCCGCCCTCTTCGCGCGAGAGCCGCTGCTTCGGCTTCCGGTCGCCGACTCTCTGGCATTGCTGGAGGAGGAGAGATGGACCGAAACGCGCGGGTCGCTCATCCGCATTCTGGCGCGCGGCGCAGAGCGTAGCCCGGCGCTTCCCGAGGGGCTTGTGGCCTGGGTGAAGGGCACGACGGAGCGCGAGCGTCTGGCCTTCCTCGCCGACTACCGACCCACGCTGGAGGTAGCGGACGACGGCTGGCTCACGCTCGATTCGATCACACAGGAGGAGCCGGCAGCCCGACGTGCGCTCCTCTTCGCCATGGGCCGGCAGCTGACCATTGCGCAGCGCCGGTTTGCAGAGCGGGTGACGGCCGACAGGCTGGAGCCGGACGAGGTACGCCTCGCCGCAGCAACGGTGCTGGCTCGCTCGGGCGCCTCTTCGTGGCAGGCAGCAGCGTCGGCGCTTCTCAGCTCCGAGAGCGCTGCAGCAGCGCAACGCGCAGCCGAGCTCCTCTGCACCTGGACAGAGGCGAAGGCGCGCGGTGAGCTCGCAGATGCGACGCGCTATGCGTCGCCCTATGCGTTGGTCGCCGCAACGCTCCGGGACTGCAACGGCCCTGGAATTGCGCCCGCCGCAGCCGAGCCGCCGCTCCCGCGCTAGCCCTCTACCAGGTTGGCAGGCAGCGGGCGGCGCTCGTAGGGGACGATGGGGTTGCGGAGGTCGCGGCAGTAGGGGTTCACGCAGGTGGGACAACGGAGCGAATACTGGCGCGAGCAGGCCAGGCCGCTGTCGATGTGCTTCTTCACGATGTCGGCCATGGCGTCGAGGAAGCGGGGCGCGTCGTTGAGCGAGGGCGCCCGCTCGAAGCGGAGGATACCGACCTCGTGGGCCAGCTCTTTGTACTCGATATCAATCTCGGAGAGGGTCTCGATGTGGTCGCTGGTGAAGGCGATCGGGACGGTGAGCACCCGCTTCACGCCACGCGCGGCGAGGCCGCGGATGGTCGAGTCGGTCGCGGGCCCAAGCCAGCGCACCGGGCCAACTGCCGACTGCCAGCAGAGGATGTACTCGTTCTGACGGCCGAGCTTGTCCATCACGGCCGAGACGGTGGCTGCGACCTCGGGCGGGTAGGCATCGCCGCGGTCGACGACATCGACGGGGAGCGAGTGGGCCGAGAAGAGGATGACCGTGTCTTTGCGCTCCTCCTCGGAGAAGCGGGAGAGCCCTTCGCGGACCGCATCGGTCATGGCCTCAACAAAGCCTTCGTGGAGCGGCCAGCGGTCGATGACGCTCCATTGGAAAGCGTCGGCGGTACCGGTGCGATCGGCCGCACGCCAGAGGTCGTTAAGGCTCGAGCCGGTGGTCGCGCAGGAGAAGTGGGGATACTGGGTGAAGGCGATCGCGCGGGTGACGCCGTCGGCCTTCATCGCGCGAAGCGCGTCGTCCGCAAAGGGGGGCGCGTAGC
>CAIQPA010000322.1 GCA_903873545.1 uncultured delta proteobacterium | reverse complement strand
GCTCACCTGCACGAAGGAGCTGCCGTTGTAGTACCAGACGCCGCCCGTATTGGGCGTGCCCGACGCGGTTCCGGCCGTGTAGAAGGTGGTCGCAGAGGTGGGCACCACGCTGCGGAAGTTGTTGCCCGAGTAGGGCGACACAGGGGTGGCCGTGGGGCCGCCCGTCGGGAAGGCAACGCGCGTCGAGACGCTGCGGTCGAAGCCGAGCAGGTTCGCAGCCTTGCTGTTCAACCCGGCCACGCTCGCCGTCGCCAGCGCATTGTTCATGCCTGGCACTGCCACGAGGCCGTCCCATGCGCCAAGGTAGCCGTTGGAGGTCGCGCTGCCCGAGTCGGTCAGCAGGTTGGTGCTCGTGAAGGCCGACGAAACCGTCGTGACCAGCGAGCCCGACGTGCCGTACTCGCGAATCGAGATGGCAGCAGCAGCAGAGGAGAGCGTCGTCGAGCCATCGCCCAGCACCTCCGCGAGGAAGTTACCGGCAACAAAGCCGTTCGGGTTGGCGGTGATGGCACCGGCGTCGGCCGCAAGGTAGCTGCCGCCCGTGCTGTCGCAGTAGGTCCAGGTCGCGCCGCTGTCGCCCGTCACGCGGAAGGCGAAGTCACTCGTGCCAGCGCTGCTCGGCAGCGTGAGGACCGCACCATACTTGTCGCTCGTGGCGTTGGAGAAGGAGCCGTCGCCGGTGGCCGCAGCCCAGCCCGTCCAGGTCGCCGGGTTGGAGCCGTCGGCGCCCTGGCCGAGCTCAACCTGCACTGTCGAGGCGAGGTTGAGGCCCGACGAGTAGTCGGTGAGGCCGGCAATCTGCACCAGCGCCGCAACGGCGCTCGTGGTGCTGACCGTGCCCGTGACGCTGGTCGGCGCCGCGATGGAGCAGTCGGTGATGGTGTAGTTCTGGCTCGTGCCGGGGGTGACCGTCAGCGTACCGGCGTCGGCCGCAGCGTAGGTGCCACCCGTGGTGTCGCAGTAGGTCCAGCTGGTGCCGGCGTCGCCGGAGACGCGGAAGGCGAAGTCGTAGCCGCCCGTCGTGAGGCCAACGGTGAGCGAAGCATCGTAGGCGTCGGCGCTGGCGTCGCTGAAGGCCGCATCGCCCGTAGCAGCGGTCCAGCCGCTCCAGGTCGCGGGGAGCGTGCCGTCGGCGCCGTAGGCAGCCTCAACAACCACCGAACTGTTGGTGTTCAGGCCGGTCGTCGCGTCGGTCACACCGGTGACGACAACCTGACCGCGCACCGCGGCAGCCGTGCCGCCAGCAGCGGTGACGGAGGTCGGCGCAACGACCGAGCAGTCGGTGATGGTGTAGGTCGCGGTCGGGGCAACCGTGCCGGCGTTGGCGGGCTGGTAGCCGTTCTCCGAGCCGTCGGCGCCAGCGCCCACGTTGCGATCACAGTAGGTCCAGCTCACGCCGCCGTCGCCCGAAACCCGTGCAGCCCAGTCAGCGCCGTTGGCCGTCATGGTGTAGGAGCCGGTGTACTCATCAAAGAGGCTCTCGGCTGAGCCATCCCAACCCACGGTGCCGGCGCCGGCAGCGAAGCTCCACTGCGCGAGATCGGTCGTGCTGGGGTTCGAGCCATCGGGGCCCGTGCCGAACTGAACCTGCGGGCCCGACTGCACGTTGGCGCCGTCGGTGAGGCCGGGGATCTTGATGCGGGCAGTAAGCGACTGCACCGAGCCGGGCACGCCCGTCACGGTC
>CAIQPA010000321.1 GCA_903873545.1 uncultured delta proteobacterium | reverse complement strand
TGCAGGGCCCACATCGGCCAGCGCCGTGCCGCCGAGCAGCAGGTGCACAAGCACGGACGAAGGCGCGAACCAGTCCTCCTCCGTGGAGGTCGCCGCGGGCGCGCCGAACCGGACCGCAACGGACCGCGCGGGCGCCGAAGCCACTGTCACGCCAATACCGTTCGGCAGCGTTGCCTCGACCGGCGTCGCGGCCACCACCACCTCGGTATCGCGGAGCTCGTCGTAGCCGATGACCGTGGGGTCGGAGGCCGGCTTGAGGCTGTGAAGGCGAGGATCGAGCAGCGGCAACACCGCACCCTCGCGGAAGAAGAGCGGTACACGGCCGATGGGCGCCTCCACGGTCAGGGTCGCGGGCCCCTCGTGGCGCTCGCCGCTCCACCAGTCGAACCAGCCGCCGGGCGGGAGCAGCAGCGTCACGCTCGACTCGCCCTCGCGCGTCACAGGCGCAACGAGCAGGTCGGGGCCGAAGAGGAACTCGCGGTCAAAGGCGCGCGCCTCGGGGAGGTCGGGATACTGGAACCAGAGGCTCCGCACGAAGGGGGCGCCCGTCTGCGTCGCCCGGTTCATCTCACCGAAGGCGTAGAGCGTGAGCTGGTTGCGGAGCTTGAAGTAGTCGCGGGTCACGGCGACGGCGTCGGCCGAGTAGGGCGAGCCAGCAACCCAGGGCATGTGGGCTGAGCCAGCGCCGCCAAGCTGGGTCACGGGATGAAAGATGCCGAGCTCGAGCCAGCGCAACAGGACCTCTTCGGTGGAGAGGCCGCCCCGGTAGCCGCCGATGTCGCTGCCGTAACAGGGGTAGCCGCTCATGCCGAGGCTGAGCGCGCCGTAGAAGGCGGAGGGCAGGCCGCCCACCTTCCACTCGCCCTCTGCGGGCATCTTCGCCGTGGTGTTCTCGGCCCAGTCGTTGCCGAGGTCGCCGGGCCAGATGCAGCTGTTCCAGACCTGGTCGCGGGCCAGACCCGAGCGCGAGATGCTGAACGACGGGCCGCCGAGGGCCCGATCGAAGGCCTCGATGTTGGTGCGGTGATACAGCGCCGAGTACCAGCCATGCATGGTCTGGTTGGTCTCCCCGTTGTGGAACTCCATGTAGAGCCGTTGCGGGCCGACGTTGGCCTGCAGGTACTCGTCCCAGTCCATCTTCACGCCGATGGCGCCGAGGTCGGTGACCCGTCGGATGAGCTGCTGCTGATCGGCGACCGCGTCGGGATGGCTGTAGTCGATGAAGCCACCCGTACCGCCGCCCCAGGGCAACAACACCGGCTGCGACCGACCCTGGAAGTTGACCAGCCAGCCGTTGGCCTCATACCGCTCGAAGATGGCCTCGGAGGTGTCTTCGTTGGCGCCCAGGTCTGTCTGGCCGACAGGGTTGAGCTGCGGCGAGTGGTGGAGCAGCACGGGGTGGCCCATGGCCCGGAGTTCATCGAAGAGTGCCGGCGGGTCGGGGAATTGGGCCGGATTGAACCGCCAGTTGTGGTAGGCCGAGGACCAGGGGCGGTCGATCCAGATGACCGTGCTCGGGATGTCGTTGGCGATGGCGCGGCGGGCATCGTCAAGCACCTCTGCGGCGTCGCGGTTCTCGTTGCGCCACCACTGCGGCCCGAGCGACCAGAAGGGCACCTGCTTGGGATAGCCCGTCAGGTCGAGGTAGCGCTGCAGCAGCCGGAGCGGGCGGCCGTTGTCGGCCGACTCGGCCCAGAGGTGGAGGCGGAGGCGGGTGCCGTTGTAGGCCACCCGGTTGAGCGCCGGGCGACCCACGCCGAAGTCGAAGGCGCCGGGCTCGCGCTGGTCGGCGAAGAGGCCGAGGCCACTCGTGGTCTGGTAGAAGGAGACAGGGACATGCACCTCGTTGGTGGCCGACTCGGAGCGGCCCTCCGCGCGGATCTGCATCTCGCGAATCGAACCGGCTGCATCGAGCGTGTCGAACATCTCGCCGAGTCCGAAGTTGCCCTCGCCCTCCACCCGGCTCCAGCTGGTCGCCACCATGGCGACCTTCGCCGTGTCGCCGACGACGCGGAGTTCGGCCATCACACCCTCCGCACGGTCCGGCGCGGCTGCCTCGGCGAGGCTCGGGAGGAGGTCAAGTTCGATGGTCGCAGCAGTCTCGGTGTCGCCGCAGTCAAGCGACGCGGTGGCGCGGAGGCCGCCCTCCAGCGGAGCAGCCTGCCAGTTCACCGGTTTGCACCAGACGAGGCCGCGGCCGCTCCCCGCGTTCTCCATCAGTCGGGGATCGTAGTAGTTGGTTGCCCGATACGAGGGCGCGATGCCAACCGCGAAGGGGGCAAAGGCGGCCTCATCGGAGCCGCTCGTCGCGCCCACTTCGCTGCCGTCTGCAGCGAACACGCGGAGGCCGAACGGTGCGAAGCTGACCTCGACCCGCGTTGCCCCGCCCACAACGCTTGCACTGTCTGGCGGGGTGAGCGGAACGTCGGCACCCGTGTCTTCAGCCGAGCCATCGGCCGTGTCGCCGCTACCGCTTGCATCACCCGAGCCATCAGAACTGTCGGCCAGCGAAGAGCCATCGGCACTGCCGCTGTCCGCGGGGCCGTTTGCGGCCTTCTCATCCTCGCCACAGGCGGCGAACAACAGCAGGAACGGAACCAGGGTGCGGACCTTCATCGACTTCCTCCAAGCAGGCAATGAGCGGGCGCTACCACGAGCCGCGGCGGGCTGTCACGCCTACCAGCGACGACCCACAAGCAGGTGAAGCGACGGCGCCCAGAAGGGCCCCTCGGTGCGACCTGTCTCGTTCTTCCGCACCGCTGTCGCCATCCCCCAGCCGTAGCCGCCAAGAAGGCCCGCTTCGCCGCTCACCTCGATGTCGGCGCGTGGCCGCCAGCGCAGCGTGACAACCGCCTCCGCAGCGGCGCCCGTCTGGTAGAGCGAGCGGTCGCGGAGGCCGTCGTCCAGCGCCGCCTGCAGCAAAACCGCAGAGAGCCGCAGGCCGAGCGAGGTCGCAGACGGCGTCTCGGCCTCGCCGGCAACGGAGAGCGGCACCAAGTACCCCGCTCGGAGCAGCCCCAGCCAGCCGTCGTCGGTCGAGGCCTCGTTCGCCACGGAGAGGGGCAGCAGCCCCGCCGCCACCTCAAAGCCGCTCCCCGCCTCGGCCTGCCCGTAGCGGAGTTCAATCCCCGCGTTTGTGAGCGGCAGAAGGGAGAGATCGAGCCGATCCTCCGCAAACGCAACCCCAGGAGCCAGCCCTGCAAATCCTGTGGCAAGCGCCAGCGTGATGACCTTTCGCATGCCAGCTCCCTACCCTGCTTCACCCGCCTGCGTCGAGCGCTGCGCTGCGCCGAAAAGTTGCCTCGCCCTACATCGCTCCGTACCGCCATCCCATCTGCAACTCCCTGTGGACCGGCCTGCATGTCTATCCCCGTCGACTCCCGTCGCGCCTTCGAGGAGCGGCTGCAGACGCTGCAGCGGGAGTATCGCGCCAACTTGCCCAAGACCGTCGCGGCGCTCGAAGACGAGGTGCGCGCGCTGGGCGCCGGCTCTACCTCGGAGCGCTGGACGAACATCATGGGCCTCGCCCATCGGATCATCGGCGCCGCCACCACCTTCGGTCACCCGGGACTGGGCCGCGCCGGACGCCAGATCCAGTCGCTCGCAGAACGCCGCCGCCTCGCCCCCCAGAACTTCAGTTCGCAGGAGCGCTGGACGCTCGCAGAGGCCATGGAGGAGGTACGCCAGTCCCTCACCTTCGGCACCCTGCGCGCCTCGGGCGTCACCGGTGACTACCGGGCTGTTTCAGGCAGCTTCCCCGCGGTTGCGGGCGAGACGGTGCCGGACGCAGCGCTCCCCAAACAGCGCACCATCTTTGTCGTCGAGCAGCCCTCCGATGAGGGTGCCTACGGCGACCAGCTCGAGCACTTCGGCTACGCGGTGCGACAGCTCTCGAGCGTCGAACAGGTAGAAGCCGCCTTCGCCCGCAACACCCCAGACCTGCTCATCATGGGCTCGCCCGCCGAGTCCGACTGCGCCGTCACCATGGAGATCCTCCGCGTGATGCGGGAGAAGCGGGTCCGCCCTGCCCACATCATCACCGTCTCGGCCCGGACCGACATGGATGCCCGGCTCGAGTCGGTGCGTGCCGGCGGCACGGCCTTCCTCACCAAGCCCGTCGACCTCTCGGTGCTGCTCGACAAGATCGACAACCTCACCTTCGACGGCCCAAAGGCACCCTACCGTGTCATGCTCGTCAGCGAGCTCGGCACCCGCGCCCGCGAGGTCGCGCTCGGCCTCGGCCAGCTCAACATGCTCGTCTCGCTCGTCGACGAATCCTCCGAGCTCCTCGACCCCATCGCCGAGTTCCAGCCCGAGGTCATCGTGCTGGAGACCCGCTATCGCAGCTGCACCGGCATGGAGCTCGCCTCCATGTTGCGCCAAGACGACCAGTTCGTCGGCATCCCCATCCTCTTCCTCTCCGACGAGGTGAACGAGGTGCGCCAGACAGCCGCAATCCGCGTGGGCGCCGACGACTTCCTCAGCGGCGACCTCTCCATCAAGCGCATCTCCTCCGCCATCGCCGCCCGCGCCGACCGGGCCCGCGTGCTCCGCTCCTACATGGAAAAAGACGGCCTCACCGGCCTGCTCAACCACAGCCGCATCGAGAACCAGCTCGAGGTCGAGGTCTTCCGCGCGCAGCGCCGCAACGCCCCCTGCTCGGTCGCCATGATCGACCTGGACGGCTTCAAGAAGATCAACGACACCTATGGCCACGCCTTCGGCGACCGGGTCCTCCGCAGCCTCTCGCTGATGCTCCGGCAGCGGCTCCGGCGCACCGACTTCGTGGGACGCTGGGGCGGCGAGGAGTTCGCCGTCGTGCTCCCCGACACCCCAGCCTCTGTCGCACAGCGGGTGCTCGACGAGATCCGCGACGGCTTCTCCCGCGTGCGTCACATGTACGAGGGCCGCCCCATCTTCGTGACCTACTCCTGCGGCATCGCTGCCTTCCCCGATGAGAGCCGCGCCAACCGGCTCGTTGAATCGGCCGACGGCGCGCTCTACCGTGCCAAACATGCGGGCAGGAACCGGGTCTTCGTCGCAACCCAGGAGCAGCCCTCCGCTACCTCCGTGCCCGAGCCAACGCCGGCGATGGACGACGCCGACGGCTGGCCCGATCCCGCGGAACTCAGGCCTGCAACCGCCGCGCCGCAGCCGCTGCTTCGCAACCGCGCCTGACCGCTACTTCGGCGCCGTCGGGATGAAGATGGAGTCGCGACCGCGAATGCGCGGCTTGGGCGCAGGGGCAGGCTCAGCAGGCTTGGGCGCTACCACCGGCTCAGGCTTGGGCTCGGGCTTGGGCGCCTCCACAGCCGGCACAACAACAGGGGCCGGAACGACCGCGGGGGCCGGCGGCAGAGCAGCAGGCGCGACGGCCTTCGACGCCTTGCGACGCGCGGCCTCCGCCGGGGCCACCTTGGGCGCCTCCTCGGGGGTCGCAGCCACAGCCGAGCCTTCGACGGGGGCAGCGGCCGGCGCGGCAGCCACCGGCGCAGCTGCAGCCACCGGCGCAGCCTCGGCAGCCGGAGCAGGAACTGCCTCAGGCGCAGTTGCAGGTACCGGCGCCGCGGGCGGCTCGCTCCGTGTAACCGTCCAGGCAAGCGCCCCGGCCGCGGCCACCACCGCGACCACAACGGCGCCCGCAACGAGCTGCAGCTGCCGGTTCTTTGCCTGAATTTGCCCGACCACGGCCGCGGTCGCAGGGCCCACCGGCTCGGCCTCGGAGGGACGAACCGACGCAGCGCGCGGCGCGGGAGCAGCGGCGGATTCTGGCTCCGCAGGGCGGAAGGAAGCCGGCACCTTCGCATGAACAGCCGTCTCGCCGCCCAGCCCAAGCGTGGGCGTATGGTTGGCCGGATTGGCCCCCGTCATGGCGCCCTGCGGGAAGGCGTCGGTCTGCGCAGGGAGGCTGGTGTCGATCTCCGGCGCACCGAGCTGCTCGGCGCTCTCGCCCATGGCACGGTCGTCGATCTCAACGGTGAGCGCACGCTCGCCGCCGGCTGCTGCGGTCAGCTGCTGCGTCACCTCACGGAGCGCGATCAGCATCTCTGCCGCGGTTTCGTAGCGATCC
>CAIQPA010000320.1 GCA_903873545.1 uncultured delta proteobacterium | reverse complement strand
TGCGCTGCGAGCAGCCCCGACCGCCCCGGCTGGCAGGCGCTCTCCAGCGTTGCGGCCGCCGCCGCTGCATGCATGCGTCGGCCCGCCAGCGCCACCGCGTCGGCCCGCTCGTCACGCACGGGCGCAGCGCTCCGAGGCAGCGCCCGCGTGGCCACCACCGGCTCGCCCTCTTCGGGCACGGTCGACGGCGGCAGGCAGCCCAACGCGGTCGCAAGCAGGACCGTAACCAGCCAGTTCCGCACGGCTAGGAGAGCCGCTCGAGACGCTGAATGAGGTCCTTCTTGACCAGCTTCATCTTCTGCAGCCGCTTGCGCTCCATCTGCTCGCGCGCGCCCAGATAGAGCCGCTGGTTGAAGCCCTCCAGCTCGGCCTCAAGCATGGCATGTTCCTGGCGCAGCTTCAGGAGCAGCTGCTCCGTCGACTCGCGCTGCGGCGAACTCTGCCCAGGCTTGTCCATCGTCGGCACTCCGCGCGTCAAAGGAGGCGGTCTACTGCTTCTCGGTCTGCGCCTTGAGGAGCGCCTCGAAGTCTTCCATGCTCATGGCGACCGTCTTACCCTTGTAGGAGTCTTCGTCGCTCGTGGTCGACTGCTTGGCAGCCTCCGCGGCCTGCGCAGGGGCGGCCGGTGCGACGGTGCGCTCCACATGGAGAACCTCAGGGGCGGGCGCGGGCGCAGCGACCGGCGCAGGAGCGGCGACCGGTGCGGCTGCAGCGGCCGGCGCGGGTGCGGCCTTCGGAGCCGCCTTGCTGGCCTTCTTTGCGGCCGCGGCTGCCTCTTCAAGGTCGCTCGCGAAGGCGTCGGGGTTGGCCACAAAGTCGAGCGACTTCGTGCCCGAGGGGGTCGCGATCAGCACCGAGCCAAAGCCAAGCAGCTTGCCGAAAAATCCCTGTGAAACCGAGACCGACTTGATGCTCGTCAGGTCGACCGAAATCTCACCGCCGTAGGTGCCGCTCAGTTTGCCGCCCGCGATGGCGAGCGTTGCGCCCGAGAGGCCGGCGAAGAGAGCAGCCCAGTGGGCCTTTGCAGATGCAGGAGCAAGATCGTGAGACATGGGCGCGGCTGCCATAAGGTGGGGGTGACGGTGTCGGATGAATCTACGGAATCAGGCCAAAGATTCAAGCGAGAATGCCACATTCCTCACCGAACGCGCCCTGCACGCGCTTAGCGCGCGTCGCCCACTGCAAATCGGAGCTCTTCCACTGCCATTTCATACCGGGTCGCAGCCAGCCAGGACTGAATCTGCGACGAGATGAGCTGCGACTGCGCATCGAGCACCTCGAGGCTGGTCGCCCTGCCTGCCGCGTAGGCCGCTGCGCGGAGCCGGTTGGCCTCCGTCATCGCCGCCAGCCCCGCCTTGGTTGCACGGAGCGCGCCCTCCGACTCCAGCACATGCGACCGCGCTGTCACCACAGAGGTCCGGATCTCGTTGCGGAGGGTCTCACGCTTTGCCTCGAGCACCGAGAGCTGCGCCGCGGCCCGCTGCTCGAGCGGGTCGGAGGCCGCCGCGGAGTTCGGCGACCAGCTCACCTGAACGCCCATCGCCCAGGTGGTGTTGAAGGCATCCTTGGGCGGAAAGGCCCGCTGGTTCGGGTTGGCATGGGTGAGGTCGCCCAGCAGGTCGAGCCGCGGGAAGAGGCCCAGCCCGGCAAGCGTCACACCCTTGCGCTGCACCTCGATCGCCGCCTCGAGCGCCTTGAACTCTGGGCGCTGCATGTAGGCACGCGCCAGCATCGCCTCTGTCGCCTCGGGCTCCTCGCCGGCGGCCGTTGCAGGCAGCTGCCCGATCGACAGCTCCCGCGCATCATCTCCGATGAGAATCCGGAGCGCATCGGTCGCCATGCTCACCATCGCCTCCGACTTCACCACCTGCATCTCTGCAGCAGCTATCCGCGCATCGGCCGTCACAATATCAACCGG
>CAIQPA010000319.1 GCA_903873545.1 uncultured delta proteobacterium | reverse complement strand
TGCTGGAATGTCAGCCTCGAGCAGGAGCTCGGTCGCCGTGGCGTGAAGGTGTTGCTTGGCTCCCGTATCTCCGTAACCGCCCCGGTTGTCTCCGGGTTTGGCGGCCTCCAGCAGTGGGTGGTCCGCACCGGTCAGATTGAATCAGTTTCCGAATAAGCTGGAGGCCCTCGTGGCGCGTCAACAGACCCTTTCTTTCTCGCTTCTGCTCCTCTGCACCACCGCGCCGGCCTTCGCCTTCGCGCAGGATGAGGGCCAGGCTCCGGCGCCATCCACCACTGAGGAGGAGGCTGCGGAGCCTCTCGCCGAGCTCCCCGCGGAGCCGGCGGCTGCGACGGCCTCGGCCCTCAGTTATGAGGTCACCTTCCGTGCCTCGAGCCTCGTGCAGGGCTACAACAATCTCGACCTGCGCCCCTTTGACGGCTCAAGCGATGCGACCGTCCGCGACACCGACGATAAGGCCATGTTTGGCTACTCGGATGCCGGCGCGCACATCGTGGCCCGGCCCTCGGACCGGCTCTCGCTCACGATTGACGGCGAGGTGGAGACCCAGTGGCCCGCCTTTGTGCTCAACAGCGCGCCTACTGCCATCGTGAGCCTCTATGGTCTCTCGCTGGGCGTGAGCCTGTTCGACAATGATAGCGTCAGCGCCGACCTCTCCATGGGTCGCCAGCCCTTCTCCATCGGCGGTGTGCCCAAGGACTACATCATGTCCGGTAGCGTCGACGGTCTCGTAGCCACGGTCGGCCTTGGTTCCGCAGGCCGGCTTCGGCTGGTGCCCTTCGACTTCTTCTCCGGCCAAGAGCTCCCCGAGGCCGGATACACCCGGTACACGACGGGCCGGGACACCACCTTCGGCTTCGACGGCGACAACTTCACCTACCGCTCGGGCGCAGCCTACGACGCGACCGTGAATCTGCCGGCGCAGCGGCTCGACCTGGGAGCCTACTACTTCTTCGCCGGCATTGGCGGCTCAGACTACACGGGCACCGGTGCAGACATCAGCTACGGCGGTCAGCTCGGGAACTTCTCCGATGGCGACTACCAGAACCTCTACGGCGCCCGCGCCGCATGGAAACTGGAGGTGGGCGGCGATGCCGACCTTGCGACCGCCGGCGCCACCGTGGTCGGTCTCTACCTCGAGGGCTCCATGTCGCAGGGCGTTGACCGCCAGCCACTTGTCGCGGCCTACGATGAGGTCAAGACAGACGGCAACGCCTACGGTGCCGGCATCGACCTCTCGCTGCCGCTTTCGGCCGTGCAGATCGAGGTTGGCGGCTCCTTCTACCACTTCGACGGCGGAGACTACGACAGCAACGGCATGGAGTTCAACGGTGGCTTCACCGGCTTCCGTGGCTCCAAGGTGGGCGGCGTTGCCATCGGCCGGCTCGCAGGCTGGCGCCCCTCCGCGTCGCTTGCGCCCGACGGACTCGACCGGAGCCCGCAGCAGCAGTCGCGCACCGCAGGCACCGAGTTCGTCTCGGGCACGGTGTCTTTCACGGTAGCGGATACCTCGCTCAAAGTGAGCGGCTGGAACTACCGCGACACGAGCCACACCTTCGTGAACTTCGGCGCGCTCGAACTCATCCCCGAGCCGCCCTACGGCTACTCGCGCGCCGAGATCGCAGCGCAGAAGCGGCTGGGCAAGGCGCTCGGCATGGAGTGGGAGGCGGTTGTCTCGCACCGCATCGATGAGCTCAAGCTGTCGGCGGTGGGCGGCATCTTCCTGCCTGACAATTTCTACGAAGTGGAGGTCGACCGCATCGTCGACGGCGACGACACGGCGCTCGGCGGCTCAGAGCCGATGACGGTTCTGGGCGTCAGCGCCGAACTCAGCTTCTGAGGCGGCCGCGATGAACCGGACTCTCCCCATTTCGCTCCTGGCGCTGGCCCTTCTCGGCGGCGGCTGCTCGCTCGATAACCGCGAGGAGACGAGCGGTTTCTCGGTCGGCTACCGCACGGGCGTGCGGGTCACCGACAGCGAAGGCAGCGCCTCCTACACATCGAGTGGCGAGCGCGGGAACATGATGATCTCGGAGGTGAACTGGGCTGGTTCGGTCGAGGGTCCTCCCTCGGCGAGCGTGCACTACCCCGACGACATCTTCATCGAGGTGCAGAACAAGCACCCGCGTCCCATCTGGCTGACGGGCTGGCGCATCACGGTGCACTCCTCCCCCAACCGCGACCGGTTGCCAGACGACTACCTCTTCCGGACCAATGCGACCGTTACCTACGTGCTGCCGTCCCCGCGGAGCGGCCGCCCGCTGCAGCCCAACGAGTACGCCGTCATCGCCGTGCGGGCCGACGGCGCCTTCCCAACAGCCGACTACATCGTCCCCGACCTGAAGCTCCCCAATGGTGCCTTCTCGATCGACCTCCACGACGTAGATGAGCGCATCGTTGAAGGCATGGGCGACCTGAAAAAAGAGCGCTTTGCCGGCTCGTGGGACCTCGTCACGGCCCGCTCCATGGAGCGTTCGCAGAGCCTGTTTGGAAACTCCGGCAGCGTCGACGGCAGCTGGCACTCCTACTCGGGGAACGACTTCGATCTGGCGCCGGCGACCGGGCCTCGTCTGCACGACGCGCTTCGCGTGAACATCGCAGAGGCCTACCGACCGCTCACCTTCGCCACGCCTGGGCTGCCCAACAGCCCCGACTACGCAGGCATCATCTCTTCTGGCGCGGAGGATTGAGATGAGAACAACCCTTATCACCTCGCTGCTCCTCAGCGCTTCGCTCTGGGGCTGCGCGCAGGATGCGCCACAGGCCTCCTCAGAACTCTTTGATCGTTACGCAGCGACCTTCGTGCCGCCTGCAACCTCTGCGGAGGAGGCACTGACCGTGCAGACCGTCTTCATCGCTCAGGTCAACGCCGCCAAGCGCTCTCTCGATCTGGCCGTAGAGGGCTTTGACGACGAGCTCTCCGCGCAGGCCATCATCGACGCATCGCTGCGCGGTGTCGCCGTTCGCGTCGTGGGCGACGAAGACCGGCGCGGAGATGCTGGATTCACCAAGCTGCGGGACGCAGGGATTCCAATGGCCTTCGGTGATGGCCAGCTGCCCTGGACTCCCTCGCCGAGCATCTCGATGGTGCGCGGGAGCGACGACAATCGCATGTCGCACAACTTCATGGTGGTGGACGGTGCCACCGTGTTTGTGGCCTCAAACGGCCCGGTCGTTGCCGGCG
>CAIQPA010000318.1 GCA_903873545.1 uncultured delta proteobacterium | reverse complement strand
GGACCAGCTACACGGAGGCTGTCTGGGTCACAGCGGATGCGCCGCTCCCGGCCCGCCTCTCCCCCTATGCGATGCTGGCCCCCGCGCTTCGGCCCCTCGCGGCGCTCGTCCCGGATGCGGTGGGCTTTGCGCTCCTGCCGGGGATGTCGCTCGACGCGGAGCTCCTTCGGCCGAAGGCGGCCGAGCAGAAGTAGGACCGCTAGCGACGTCGTTGCGGCGGAACCTCGCTACGGGCAGCCGCAACTCGCGCCGCTGCAGCGGCTCAGCGAGACGCCGAGGTTGTAGTAGCCGCGGTACTCGTCGAAGGCGGTGGCGCCGCCATCGATGATAACGAAGAGCCAGCCGTCCGCCGTTGCGTCGTAGGTCCGCGTGGTTGCGTAGGTGTCGGTCCGCGACGGCCCGCCCGCACAGAGCACAAAGCTCGGGCAGGAAGCCGCACCGGCGCTGGTCGCGTCGGGGTTGAACTTGAACTTGAGGAAGCTGCGGAACTCCTCGCCGGTCGCACAGCGGGTCGAGTTGGTCGTGAGGTCGGCAGTCACCCGCTCTCCGGCCTTCACGTAGATGGCGTAGCTGTGGTCGTTGCCGACGTCGAAGGAGGGGCAGCCATCATCGTGGCGGTCGCTTGCGGAGCAGGTGTTCTGGACACCCGAGGTCCAGCTGGCCGCCGCGCTGCTGCGGCCGATGATCCGGGCACCGCTGCAACGGTCGCGGTTCTGGGAGCCGTTGGCGCAGGCGTTGCTGGGCAGCAGCACGGGGCAGTCGCCCGGGCAGCTAGCGTTGGTCTCGCCGCAGGTACAGGCGCCATCGCCGCAGGAGGCAGCGCTTCCGCTGCTGGTGCAGGCGCCTGAGGCATTGCAGAAGTCGCCGGTGGTGCAGGCGTTGCCGTCATCGCAGGCAATGCCTGTGCGAGCGACCTCGCTGCAGGTTGCCGAGCCGTTGCAGCTCCGGTCGGTGCAGGCGGTGCTGGTGCAGGTCACGCTGCTCCCGCGGCAGCTGCCGGCGGTGCAGCTATCGCTGTAGGTGCAGGCGTCGCCGTCGTCGCAACTCGCGCCGGTTCTCCACTGCCAGGTGCCGCCGGCGTTCGTGCAATTGTAGAGGGTGCCGCCGCAGCTGACCGCCGCGCAGGGCGTTTGAACCGTCGCATCGCACCGGAGGCTCTGCTCTGCGCCGCAGGCTCCTGCAGCGCCCTCGGTGCCGCATCCCGTGCAGGCCCCCGCGATCCGGAGAAGGTTCGGGTCGCCGCACTGGTCAGCGCCGCAGCTCCCGGCGCGCGTCGCGCAGCCCGAGCCCGGGTCGCAGGTCGCCTCGCAGCAGACATTTCCCGCGCCGGTTGCGCACCGCTTGGAGCTCTCCTCGCAGGCGCAGGCCTCACAGCCGCCCGCGCCATCGCAGGCTCGGTCGCAGCTTGCGGCCACATCGATGAAGTCTGCACCCTCGCAACGATCAGCCGCACAGAAGTCGGGCGTGCAGGTGTAGGTGCTGCCGCCGCAGAGGCCGTCGAGGCAGCTGTCGCGCTGGGTGCACTGCTGCGAATCTGAGCAGGCCGCGGAGGTGCGCCATGCCCAGCTGCCCTCCACCGCGGTGCAGTACCAGGCCACGCCGTCGCAGCTCGTCTCGAGGCAGAGGTTCTGGTTGGCCTCGTCACACGGAGCGACATCCTCCGGGCGGCAGGTCGAACTGTCGCCTGTGTCGGCTGCGTCGCCGGAATCCGGTGCGTCGGCAACGGCGGTGTCTGTCGCGACATCAGCAGTGCCGCTATCGGTCGTCAGCGTGGTGTCGCCCGCTGCATCGCTGTCGCTGGCATCGGGTTCCCTGCTGCCGTCGGCGCTGCTTGTGTCGCGCTGCCCCTCTCGCACGGGACCACCATCGGCAGTGCTTTCGACAAGCGAGCCCGACGCGCATCCCGCGAGGGCAAGCGTGCCCCACAATCCGAGCCCAGCAAACAGCCTTCCGATCCGCCTCTCCATCTCTGCCTCCTTCGATACCCGAGGGAGGATTATGCCTCGGCGGATGCGGCACTGACAAGCCGCGCATTCTCCCGCTATCGCTCGTTGAATCCGCGACCGTCGAGGATGAAGGTGGAGCAGCCCTCCGCCCGTCGCTGCCGCGTCTCGGCCTGCTTGGCGCCCTTGATGTGCAGCAGATGGCTTCGACGGCGACCTGGTGTCAGCGCCTCCCACGCGGCCCGCAGCGCAGCATCCGCCGCGAGCAGCAGGGCAAGTTCCTCGGCCATCGCCATCTCCGGCGTGGCGACCCGCTTCTTCGCTCCCGCCCGCTCGAGCTGGATCGCCTCGTCGAGAAGCGTCACCAGCACACCCTGCTGCGAATGCACCTCTTGGAGCGAGCGGAATCGGAACTGGGTGGAGGCCTGAGCGTTCTCACCGGCGCTCTCAAGAAGCCCCTCCCCTGCCTTGAGCTCGGCGCCTCGGAAGAAGGAGACGCCGCAGTGGTCCTTGAGCGCAAAAATCATCGCCACGTTCTTGCCGCCCAGCGTGTAGCAGGGGAAGCCCCACTTCATCTCTTCGGTGAGTCCCGAGGCGAGCAGCGTGGCGCGGAGCGCTACCAGCGGTTTGTTCCAGAGCAGCGCCTTGCAGGCGGGTGTCTTGAACTTGGAGCAGCGACCGCAGCCATCGGCGAGGAAGGAATCGGCGTTTGTGTTGTTCATCGTGCGTCTCGCGCGTGGGACGGTTTGCGGCGCGGGGAGGCCGGCCAAATCAGCGCTGCGACTTCGGAGCGGAACTCAGCCGCCGAAGAGGCCGGCACCCCACTCGTAGAGCCGCCGGAGCAGCTCAAACGCTGCAAAGCCGACCGCGCCGAGGTAGACGATGCTCGCGATGAGCGCGACGACAGCGCCCAACATGAAGAGCCCATCCTCCTCCATCTCGGCGATGGCGACCAAGGCCACCGCGACTGCGGGCAGGGAGTTGCTGAAGGGGATGCCCGGAAAGGGTGCCACGATGAGCAGCCCACCGGCCGCGATCACCAGCCCTGCGAGTCGACGGGCCCGCTGACCGCGCGCCAGCCCCTGCATGCGGGGACGGGCAAACCGGCCGGCGAAGGAGAGCAGCTTCATCAGCGTGTTGAGCAGCACGCGCCAGATGCGCGCAGAGAGCTCCAGCCGCTCGACCCGCTCGGGGAGCCACGGATGGGAGCGGCCCTGCACCATCTGCCAACCGAGCATCCCGAGCGCCGAACCGGCGAGAATGGAGATGGG
>CAIQPA010000317.1 GCA_903873545.1 uncultured delta proteobacterium | reverse complement strand
TGCCGGTGATCACCCCTACGTGGCTGCGATGCCGGAGTGCCGGTACCTGACTGCCGTGCTCTTCCGCGTGCGGTAGCCCGCCGTCAGCCTAGCGGGCCGATGAGCAGATAGAGCAGCAGGAAGGGCAGCAGTGCGAGGACGGCGCGCGGGTAGGAGAAGTCGTACTTGGCGCGCAGGAAGTGGAGCATCGCGCGGACACCGACGATGAGCGCGAGGAAGGCGCCGAGGGCTGGGATGGCGACGAGCAGCAGCGAGACCGACGAGAGTGCGGTTGCGCGGACGTTGGCACGAAGAGAGTCCTCGGGGGCGCCTGCGAGGCGGGCGCCGATATGGACGAGGATGGGAGCGACGGCGGTGCGGATGAAGGCGAGGATGGGGACGCTGATCCAGAGCCCCGTGACGAGGAGGTCTTCTTCGATTGCGGTTCCCAGTCGCTGCTGCGCGAGGGCGAGGATCTGCTCACGGACGAGGAGGAGGATCCAGAAAACCCAGGAGGCGTAGCCGATGAGGGAGGCGACGAAGCTCATGCCGAGCGCGGGGGCAACGGCGCCGGAGAAGCGGGAGACGAGCGCGTCGGAGGGACGTAGGAGGAGGGCTCCCAGGACCGAGATGATGCCGCGCGAGGCGAGGGGGTCGTGGTTGGTGCGGGTGGCGTCTGCGTAGAGCATGCCGCCCTGCTCGCGGGCGCAGGTGTGGCAGATGGCGCGGCCGTCGGGACGGACGGCGAGGAAGAGGCCTGCGAAGGAGAGCTTGCAGACGGTGCAGAAGGCGGCGGCGCTCCGCTCAGGGCGAGCGGTGCAGTGCACGGGCCACGTGTTTGCGGCCGGCGCCAGTGGCTCCATCTAGCGGTTCTTCTTTTTGGCGAGTTTGGCGGCGAGCTTGCGGCGCTTCTCGCGCTCGAACTCGGCGTTGCCCCGGTTGGCCTCTGCTTCTGAGACCGCGCGGACGCCGGGCATGTTGAAGCCCTTGGGGAGTTTGGGCTGCTGTGGCTGTTGCTGCTGCTGCATGCCAGCGAACATCTGCTCGAGGCTGGCCATGTTGGGCATGCCGCCGCCGCCCATACCGGGGAAGCCGCCCATGCCGGGGAAGCCGCCGGGGCCCTTTCCGCCCATGCCGCCGAGGAGGCTGCCCATGTCGAGGTTCTTGAGGTTCTTGAGGGCGCTCAGCTGCTTGAAGCCGGGGATCTGGCTGAGGAAGCCGCCGGTGTTTCCGGAGAGGGCGCCCATGACCTGCTTCATCATGTTGAAGCGCTGGACGAGGTCGGTGACCTCTTCGAGCTTGCGGCCGGAGCCCTTGGCGATGCGGCGCTGGCGGGTGACCTGGTTGCCGACGAGGGCGGGGTTGCGGCGCTCGTCGGGGGTCATGGACTGGATGAGGGCCTCGATGCGGACGAGCTCGTTGTCGTCGACGGAGAAGCCCTCGGGGAGTGCGCTGGCGAAGGGCATCATCTCGACGATCTCGCCGAGCGAGCCCATCTTCTTGATCATGCGGATCTGGGAGAGGAAGTCGTTGAGGTCGAACTGGCCGGACATCATGCGTGCGGCGTCGGACTCGCGGGACTTCATCTCGTCTTCGGTGACGACATTCTCGATGCGGCTGACGAGCGAGCGGATGTCGCCCATGCCGAGGATGCGGTCGGCGAAGCCGGCAGGCTGGAACTCCTGGAGGGTCTCCATGCCTTCGCCGAGGCCGATGAACTTGATGGGCTTCTTGGTGACCTCTTTGATGGAGAGCGCCGCGCCACCGCGTGCGTCGCCATCGAGCTTGGTCATGATGAAGCCGTCGAGTTCGATGCGGTCGTTGAACTCCTTGGCGGTGTTGACGGCGTCCTGGCCGATCATGGCATCGACGACGAGGAGGATGTTGTGCGGCTTGACGCGTGCAACGATCTCTTCGAGCTCGGACATGAGGAGGTCGTCGACGGCGAGGCGGCCTGCGGTGTCGATGATGACGACGTCGTTTCCGTCGGCCTTGGCCTGGGCGACTGCACGCTCGGCGATGTCGGGCGGGTTGCCACCGGGCTCGGCGTAGACGGGGATGTTGAGCCGCTTGCCGAGGACCTGAAGCTGCTCGACGGCTGCGGGACGGTAGACGTCTGCGGCGACGAGGAGGGGCTTCTTCTGGTGGTGGCGTTCGACGAAGCGGGCGAGCTTGCCGGTGGTGGTTGTTTTGCCGGCGCCCTGAAGGCCAACCATCATGATGACGGTGGGTCCGAGGCGGCCCTGGACGAAGGTGAGGCCGGTGTCGACGGGGCCCATGAGGGCCTCGAGTTCGTCGTGGCAGATCTTGATGAAGACATCGCCGGGTGAGGCGCGGAGGGTCTTGCCACCGTCCTTGATCCGGACCTGGACGATTTCGCCGAGCGCCTTCTCTTTGACGGCCGCGAGGAAGCGCTTGACCACCTGGAAGTTTACGTCGGCTTCGAAGAGGGAGAGGCGGATCGCCTTGAGGGCCTCTTCGATGTTCTCTTCGGTCAGCTCTCGCTTTCCTTCGAAGACATGGACGGCGTTCTTGAAACCCTTTCGAACGGCATCGAACATGGCCATTTGCGTTGCCTTAACTCAAATCGTGTAGCGGCTCGCGGAGGTGGCGAGCGACGCGACTCAACCGCCGACGAGCTGATTGACCCAGTGATTGACCATGCCCGGGATGCCGAAGAATTCTCCGACGAGGAGGAGGACGGTGGGGAGCCCGAACCAGACGGCGGCGAAGAGGAGCGCGGAGTCGTTGAGGACCGGCTTGCGCTCGGAGGTTTCTTGCTGGGACATGGTCTGCCTGCGGTTGGAAGGCGGTACGATTTGAGGGTCTCTTGCCTAACGGATTTTGGGCGAGACGCAAGCGTGTGAGGGGCGAAGCGGCCTAGCTTCGGAGGAGAGCAACGACCTCATCGAGGCTGCCTTGGACCCTAATCGGGCGGTTGGCGTGAGGTCGGTCTGGCGCGGGTTCGGAGGCGTGGTAGTCGACGACGGCGTCGGGGTCTTTGAGGAGGTGTCCTGTGAGGATGGCGGCGACGGACTCACCGGGCTTGATGATGCCCTTTGCGACGAGCTTGCGGAGTCCGGCGATGGAGGCGCAGGAGGCGGGCTCTGCGCCGATGCCGGAGGCGTCGACGAAGGCTTTTGCGTCGAGGATTTCTGCGTCGGTGACGAGGTCGACCCAGCCGTCGGTCTCTGCGATGGCGCGCTGGCACTTCTGGATGGAGACGGGTGCTCCGATGCGGATCGCGGTGGCGATGGTGTTGGCGTTGGGCTGGGGCGCGTAGGGGGTCTTGTTGAGGAAGGAGCGGGCGAGGGGGCTGGCGCCTTCGGCCTGGATGACTGCGATGCGGGGGAGGCGCGGGATGATGCCCAGCGCCTTGAGCTGCGAGAGGCCCTTAAAGAGGGCGCTGGCGTTGCCGAGGTTTCCGCCGGGGAGGATGACCCAGTCGGGCACGGTCCAGCCGAGGTCTTGGAGGAGCTCGAAGCCGATGGCCTTCTGGCCCTCGATGCGGAAGGGGTTGGCGGAGTTGAGGAGGTAGATGCCCTCGCTGGTGCAGACCTGCTGGACGAGCTCCATGGCGGCGTCGAAGTCGCCGTCGATCTGCAGGGTGGTGGCGCCGTAGGCGAGGGCCTGCGCGAGCTTGCCGAAGGCGATTTTGCCGGCAGGGATGAAGACGAAGGCGCGCATGCCAGCCTGGGCGGCGTAGGAGGCCATGGCGGCGGAGGTGTTGCCGGTGGAGGCGCAGGCGACGGCCTTCATGCCGAGGCGTTTGGCGACGGAGATGCCGGCGGTCATGCCGCGGTCTTTGAAGGAGCCGGTGGGGTTCTCGCCTTCGTGTTTGATGACGAGGTTGTGGACGCCTGTGTAGGCGGAGAGGCGGGCGTCGCAGTAGAGGTTGGTGTTGCCCTCCGGCTTGGTGACGATGTGTTCGGCGGCCAGCGGGAGGAGGAGTTCGCGGAAGCGCCAGACGCCGGAGCGATCGATGGCTGCGTTGGAGGCGCGGCGCAGATCGAACAGGTCTGTGACCGAGGCGGGCTGCCGGTTGGGGGCGTGGAGGTGTGGAGCGCAGGACGCGGCGAGGAGCTCCGCGGTGTGGGTGTGCTCGACCTCGACGAGGGCGCCGCAGCCGCAGAAGAAGCGGACCTCGAGGGCGGGGTAGGAGGCGCCGCAGCCGATGCAGCGGAGGAGCCAGGGGGCGTCGGGGATGGACTGGTTCATGCGAGCGGGTCCTGCACTTCGCGCGCGCCTCGTCCGTCGGCGGGGGAGACGACGGGGGTGGCGGCGAGGTTGTGGGCAGCGAAGGCGGCGACCATGGCGGCCGCGGCGCGCTGCGCGGTGGCGCGGGTGTGGCAGAGGGCGAAGAGGGAGGGGCCGGAGCCGCTGATGGAGCTGGCGAGGGCACCTGCGGCCTGCGCTGCATCGAGGGCGGCTGCACCACCGGGGATGAGGCCGAGTCGCGGCGTGGTGACGACAGTGTCGACAATGGAGGCCGCGAGGAGGCCGAGGTCGCGGGTGTAACAGGCGGCGACGAAGGAGGCGATGTTGGCTGCGTTCTCGGTGCGGGCGCGGAGGGGGATCAGCTTGGGCAGGAGTTCGCGGGCTGCGCGGGTGGAGACCTCGCAGTCGGGTGTCACGACGGCGACGAAGAGGTCGGGCGGGAGCGGCAGGCGGAGGATGTCGATGGGGTCGAGGGAGCGGACGAGGACGAGGCCGCCGAGGAGGGCGGGCGCGGCGTTGTCGGCGTGGCGACCGGAGACGGCCTCTTCGGCATCGAGGACTGCGGCGACGAGTTCGGAGCGCTTGAGCGGGGAGCCGAGCAGCAGGTTGACGGCGAGTGCGGCGGCCGCGGCGCTGGCTGCGGAGGAGCCGAGGCCGGAGCCGAGGGGCATGCCCTTGTGGATGGTGAGAGCGATGCCCTCGGTGCGATGGGCGAGGCGGAGGGTGCTGGTGGCTGCGATGGCGGCGGTGTTCTCGGCGGGCAGCAGCGAGAGGCGGCCCTTGTCGCCGAAGATGCGCTCGACGGTAACGCCCGGTGTGGTGGTGAGGGTGGCGGTGACGGTGTCGCCGATGCCTTCAATCGCGAGGCCGAGGAGGTCGAAGCCGGGACCGAGGTTGGAGACGGTGGCCGGTGCGAAGCAGGTGCGGGAGGCGGCGCGCATGGTCAGCCTCGCTCGGCGATGATGCGGAGGATGTCGCTGAGGACGCCCATGGCGGTGACCTGGACGCCGGCGCCCGGGCCGGTGACGACGAGGGGGCGCTGGTCGTAGCGCTCGGAGGAGATGACGATCATGTTGTCGGTGCGGGCGAGGCGGGCGAGCGGGGCGTCGAGGGGGAGCGATTGCGGGCCGACGCGGATGCGGCCGGGTTCGACGCTGGCGACGAAGCGGATGACTTCGCCGCGTTCGCGCGCGGCCGCGAGCCGGTCTGCGATGGGTTTGTCGTAGGCCTTGAGGCGTTCGAGGAGGACGGGGAGGGGAAGGCCTGCGAGGGAGCCGTCGACCCAGCCCTCTTGCTCGATCTCGATGTGACCCGGTGAGAGGCCGCCGATGCGGGAGATGATGATGGCCTTGCGGACGACGTCGTCGCCGGTGAGGTCGGCGACCGGGTCGGGCTCGGTGTAGCCGCCGGCCTCGGCGTCGCGGACGGCCTCGGAGAAGGGCTGGCCGGACTCGAGGCGCTCCATGAGGAAGGCGAGCGTGCCGGAGAGGGAGCCGTCGACGCGGCGGATGCGGTCGCCTGTGGCGAGGAGCATCTCGAGGGTGTCGATGACGGGGAGGCCGG
Source organism: uncultured delta proteobacterium (assembly GCA_903873545.1). Lineage (GTDB taxonomy): Bacteria > Myxococcota_A > Bradymonadia > REDH01 > REDH01 > CAIWGR01. The sequence continues at coordinate 14,981 of CAIQPA010000317.1, read as the reverse complement.
CGCCGACGGTGGCCTCTGCGCGGAGGATGCGTGCGCCGGTGCGCTGGAGGTCGCGCATGGCGTTGTAGCGCTCGGGCGGGGTGGCCAGCGGCTTCTTGTTGGCGGTGACGACGTCGCAGCCCTCGGCGAAGGCGAGGTCGTAGAGGTCGGCGGCGACCGCGGCGTCGGAGAGGTCGACGAGGGTGGGGTGGGAGAGGCGGTAGCGGAGGGCGTCGCGGAGGAGGTCGCGGGGGTCGCTGGAGGCGGTGGCGCCTGCGAGGTCGGTGATGGGGCCGCCGGCCGCCTTGATGCGGAGGAGGTCGGCGATGCTGGTTGCGTCGAGACCGGAGGGCTGAAGGAGGTAGCCGGAGCGGTCGCCGACGGCGACGAGGCGCGGTACGAGGCCGTAGCGGGCGCGGATGGTGGGGGCGTGGCGGTCGAGGTTCTCGACGAGGGCGCGGGCGATCTTTCCGACGCCGAAGAGGATGATGTCGAGGTGGCCGCCGGCATCTTTGCCGGTGTCGAGGCGGTGGAGTTCGAAGGCCCGGTGGAGGGCGCGGGTGGCCTCGGGGATCTGCGACTCGCGGATGACGACCGAGATGTTGAGCTCGGAGGAGGCCTGGGCGATGGCGATGAGGCTGACGCCCTGCTTGGCGAGGGCGGTCATGACGCGGGCAGCGACGCCGGTGGTGTGTGCCATGCCGAGTCCGACGACGGCGAGGATGCCGCAGTCGGGGAGGATGGTGATGTCGTCGATGGAGCCTTCTGCGAGCTCGATGCGGAGCTCCTGCTTGAGAGCAGTCTCTGCAGAGGCGACCTCGGCGGTCGGGATGGCGAAGCAGATGGAGGCTTCGGAGCTGGACTGGCAGATGAGGGTGACGCTGATTTCGTGGCGGGCAAGGGCGCCGAAGATGCGTGCGGCGATGCCGGGGACGCCGGCCATGCCACGGCCTTCGACGTTGACGATGGCCTGACCGGGCACGGCGCTGATGGCCTTGACGGGGTGTGAGCCGATGAGCTGGTTGCGGTCGACGAGTGTGCCCTCGAGGTGGGGCTCGAAGGAGCTCTTGATCCAGACGCGGGCGTCGGTGCCGCTGACGGGCTGGATGGTGCGCTGGTGGAGGACCTTGGCGCCGTAGAAGGAGAGCTCGGCCGCCTCGCGGTGGTGGAGCTGGGGGATGGCGAGGGCTTCGGGGACGATGCGGGGGTTGGCGGTGAAGACGCCGGGGACATCGGTCCAGATGATGATGTCGGCGGCTCCGAGCGCGGCGCCGATGAGGGTGGCAGAGAAGTCGCTGCCGCCGCGGCCGAGCGTGGTGGTGTGGCCCTCTGCGGAGCAGCCGATGAAGCCGGTGACGACGGGGATGGTGCCGGCGTCGAGGTGGGGCGTGAGGGCTCGTCGGACGCGGCCTGCTGTGATGTGGGGGATGGGGCTCGCCTGGGTGAAGCGGGCGTCGGTTTCGAGGAAGGTGTCGGCGCTGAGCGGGAGGGCCGAGCGGCCGGCTCTTTCGAGCGCGAGTGCGAGGAGCTCGGTGGCGAGCTTTTCGCCGACGGAGACAATGCGGTCCTTGGAGCGCGGGCTCGCTTCACCGAGGGCGACGATTGCCTCGATGAGGTGGGTGAGTTCGTCGCAGAGGAGGCCTACGCGGGTGCCCGTTTGACCGCTGGCGTCGTTGAGGGCGGTGAGGGTTTCGTGGTGTCGGAGCGTGATGGCCGAGACCTCTGCGCGGGCCTCATCGGCGCGGCCGTCGGCGGCTGCGGAGATGGCGCGGAGGAGGGCGTCTGTGGTTCCGCTCATGGCTGAGGTAACGACGAGCGCGGGCTCTTGCGATGAAGCAATGATGGCGGCCGTGGCGGTGATCCGCTCTGCCGATCCTACGCTGGTTCCGCCGAACTTGTGGATGGTGAGATTGCGCATGAAATCCTCGGGTTGGAGAACATGCGGGCTACCAGACTCGCGGCGGTGAGGCCAAGAGCGAACTACGCTGGCGTCATCACCGGGATGCGGACGGTGAAGGTGGCGCCTTCGCCGAGCGTGCTGGCGACCTCGATGGAGCCGCCGGCGTTGTTGACGATCTGGAAGGCGATGGAGAGGCCGATACCCATGCCCTTGCCCGTCTCCTTGGTGGAGAAGAAGGGGGTGAAGATGCGGGACATGTGTTCGCGGTTGATGCCGGGGCCGTTGTCGCGGATGACAATGGCGATATCGTCACTTTCGCGGCGGGCGGAGATCCAGACGTCGCCCCGTTCGCCGATGGCTTCAACGGCGTTCTGGATGAGGTTGCGGCAGACGAGGTGGAGCTCTTCGGGGCGGACGCGGAGAAGGGCATCGCCGGCGGTGAGATCGGGGTGGAGGGAGACGGTGTCGTGCGGCCTGTGGATGAGGCGGAGGACGTCTTGGAGGGAGTCGTCGATGGAGAAGGTGACGGGCTCGGGGCTGTAACCGGCGCGCGCGTAGCGGCGGACGAGATCGACGATCTGGGAGATACGTTCGACGCCCTGATCGGCGATGGTGGTGGAGCGGCCGAGGCGGTTGCGGATGGCGTCGATGCGCTTGCTCTTCTCTTCGTCGGAGAGGGCTGGGTCTGCGATGATGCGGAGCAGCTTTTCGATGTTCTCTGTGACGATGGTGTTGGCGTTTTTGATGTAGGCGAGCGGGTTGTGGATCTCGTGCGCGAGGCTGGCGGAGATGAGCTCGAGGCTCTGGACCTGTGCGCGGATGATGTTGCCGACCTGGCGGCCGCGGCGCTTGAGCTGGGCGTTGACGGCGGCCCGGACTTCGCGGGTGCTGAAGGGCTTGGAGAGGTAGAGGTCTGCGCCGGCCTCGGCAGCCGCGAGGCGGTTCTCCACATCGCCTTTGGCGGTGAGCATGATGATGGGGATGTCTGCGGTGCGGCTTTCGGCGCGGAGGGTCCGGATGAGGGTGAGGCCGTCGACCTCGGGCATCATGAAGTCTGTGAGGATGACATCGGGCTCCTCGCGGAGGGCGAGTTCGATGCCTTGGCGGCCATCCTTGGCGACGTAGACGGAGTGTTCGACGGAGAGTTCGAGGTTGAGGAGGCGGAGGATGTCGGGGTTGTCTTCGACGATGAGGACCTTGCTGGTCTTCCCCTGGTCGTCGGAGCGGGGGACGGCGCGGCGTTCGGTGGCCTCGTCGATGCCTTGGAACTTGTAGTCGAGGCGCTCTGTGAGGTGGCGGGCCCACTCCGCAGGCCCTGCGTCGTCGCCTCGGATGGCGGCACCGGCGGGGGCAGCACTTTTGCGCCGGTCCATGAGGTTGGGGTCGTAGTGGTCACGCCCGCGCCGGAGGCTGAGCGTGAAGACGGAGCCCGCTCCGACCTCGCTCGTGACGGAGATGTCGCCGCCGTGGAGGCGGGCGAGTTCACGGGCGAAGGCGAGGCCGATTCCCGTGCCACCGAACTGGCGATGGATGGAGCCGTCGGCTTGGGTGAAGCGCTCGAAGACGCGTTCGAGTGCTTCGGGTGCGATGCCAATGCCGTTGTCTTTGACGCGGACGAAGGCGTGGGTCGGAGTGCAGTCGATGGTGACTTGCACGTGTCCCGCGATGGGGGTGAACTTGAGGGCGTTATCGACGAGGTTGACGATGATTCTCTCGAGCTTCTCGTGGTCGAGGTGCATGGTGCCTGGGTCTTCCGTGACGACGAAGGAGAGTGAGATCTCCTTTCGGGCGGCCATGTCTGCGGCGTAGCCAGTGATCTGTCGGACGAAGCCGGGGAGGTCGGTTTCCTCGATGCGGAGGCGGGCGAAGCCCTCTTCGAGTTTGGAGAAGTCGAGGAGGTCGTTGATGAGCTTGAGGAGCTTGAGTCCGTTGCGCCAGACATCCTTGAGGGTTGGTGCCAGATGGGCAGGGACGACCCCGCGGGCGCCGTCGTTCGCCGACTCGACGGGGGCGAGGATCATGGTGAGCGGGGTGCGGAGTTCGTGGGTGATGTTGGCGAAGAACTGGGACTTCATCCTGTCGAGTTGCTTGAGCTTCTCGTTGGCGCGCTCGGCTTCGGTGCGTGCGAGGTCGAGGCTGCGGTTGGTGAGGAACTGCCGCATCTGGAGGCGGAGTTTCTGGTTGCAGGAGACGACGGTTACGAAGCCGAAGGAGACGAGGAAGAACTGGTTGTTGATGGCGGAGGCGGGCGAAGCGACGTGGGTCGCTCCAGAGAGTGCGGGTGCGATGTAGATGATGTAGCTGAGGACAGGGACGAGGATGGCCTTGGCCAGCGGCATGAGCTGGAAGTGGCCGAAGCCGAGGTAGACGAGGACCATTCCAGCGTAATAGGGCGAGTCGAGTCCGCCATCGAACCAGCACATGGTGGCGATGGCGGAGGTGATGCTCACGTGGAAGGCGATGGAGATGGTTTCGATGTGTCGGAGCACGAAGTCGCTCTGCGACCGGCATGCAATGGCGGTGGCGAGTGAGACGAGGCTTGCTGCGAGCCTAAGCAGCATGAAGGTTCCGAAGTAGTCGGGCAGCACGACCCAATCGAGGATGCCAAAGCAGGGGATGAGGAAGAAGGCGAGCCAGGCCTCGGTCTGGAGTGCAGCCTTGGTGAGGCCCCGTGATTGACGCCGAAACTCCTCCTGCTCCTCGTCGGTGAGACTGAGGGGTGCGTCCGCGAGGGCAGAGACGACGAGGTAGGAGGCGGTGGCTTGCGGCATGGGCTAGCCAGGCTTGCGGGCGATGAGGAAGGAGAAGGCGCCTTCGCGCTCCGCAGTGAACTCGACCTCTGCATCAGCAGGGAGTGCTGCGGCGATGTCGCGCATCTCTGCTTCGGTGCGGTAGATGAGTGTCCAGTCGAGGATGAACTCTGTGGGCCAGAGCGACTTGGAGGGGGCGGCTCCGTTTGCGACGATGCAGAGGCCGCCGGGGGAGGTCTTGTCGTAGAGGGCTCGGGTGAGCTCCTTGGCCCGATTTTGGCGAAGGTAGTCGTAGAGTCCCGATGCGTAGACGAGGTCGTGGGACTCTTCGTTGAAGGAGCCTTCTGGGTCTGCGATGAGCTGCTGGAAGGACATGTAGAGGCAGCGGACGGAGCTGCCGTCTCGGCGCGCGGTGAGCCGCTTGAAGGACTCGCTGTAGGCGAGCGAGAGCACCTGCTCGTCCTGGTCGAGGAGGGTCCAGTGGATGGGGGTTGGCCAGGCATCGGGGCCGTCGGCGAAGTCGGAGACCTCTTTGGCGGGGCCGCAACCGAGGCTCATGATGCGGAAGGGTTCGGAGGCGCCGCGTGTGGTCCGTCGGTTGAGCTCGTCGGCGTAGATCTTCTTGAGAAGTTCGAGGCGGGCGCGGGCACCTTCGGCGATGGACTCTTCGACGAAGAGCTTGTTGATCACGCGGGAGAAGACCGTGCGGCCTTCGTAGGCGTTGCGGAAGATGAGGTTCATGACCTGGTAGTCGCCAGCGTAGCCGAGGGGCTTGGTGTAGGCGCGCGAGACGATGGGGACATCGAGGAGCTGCGAGGTGATGAGGGTCTCTACATAGGCCTTCATCGCGGCGCGGGTCTCAGCGTCTTCAAGGTAGGGACGTGCGATCTCGCCAGCGCGGCTCGAGATGGCGAGCCACTCGGGTCGCATGGCCTCGGAGGCCTGCTGGACGAGCCTGTCGATGAGTTCGCGTCCGTTGGCACCCTGCTCGCGGTAGCGGTTTTCGGTCTCGTCGAGGAGCCGGCGGTGGTGGGCGAGGAAGAAGGCGGCGTGCTCGTTGACCTCGCGGAAGTCGGCAGGGACCTTGTCGCGAATCTTGTCTGCGCCGGTGCCCAGCCGCAGTTGGAGGGTGCGATCTTCGTCGGCGCGCCGGATGGCGGGCAGGTCGAGGAAGCCTGTGAGGAGCTGAACGGCGATGCGCCGGCTGCGACCGAGATCTTCGACGCGTGCGACGCGCGCGGCTCCCTCGAATATGACCTGGTCGGCGAAGCAGACGCGGAGCTCAACGGTATCGCCGACGGCAGAGGAGTCGGCGGGCGGCGTGTGGAAGGAGAGGCCGCTCATGGCAAGGTCATGGACCTGTGCAGGCTTTCCGTCGACGATGAGGTCGAAGCCGTCCAGGTCGGCAACCTCGCGGGCGAGAACGCGCTTGGCGCGAAAGTTCATCGCGCGGCCAACACCGCCGTATAGGTCGTCGTATTGCTTCTTCTTGGACATCTGCGGACCCCTCGGTTGTGAGACTCAGGACCCTTAGGGCGTGAGGCTCTCCAGACTACGCGATGCGGACAGGGGAGCCCAAGTTTTGACCGTCCGGTGCAGTCAGCCGGTCAGTGGGCGCTGATGGGCAGGAAGAGGCGGAAGGTAGAGCCGGTCCCGGGGGTGGACTGGCACTCCATGCGTCCGCCGTGGCGCTCGACGGTGAGGCGCGAGACGCGGAGTCCGAGCCCGAGTCCATCGCGACCCTTTGTGGTGAAGAAGGGTTCGAAGAGCCGGGCCTGCGTTTCTGCCGACATGCCGGACCCGTTGTCGGTGACCTCGAAGACAACTTCGCCGTCGACGAGACGGGTGGTGAGCTGAATGGTGCCGCCGTCCGGGGTCGCCTGCATGGCGTTGCGGAGGAGGTTGATGAGGACCTGGTAGATGGCGTAGCGGTCGACGCAGACGAAGCTGCCGGAGCGGAGAGAGATGGAGAGGTTCCGCTTCCGGGAGATGGGGTCGACCTCGGCGAGGCGGAGCGCAGCGGTGGCGATGGCGTCCGCGTCGTGGTGCGCCAGGTGGAGCGGCCGCTCGCGGTTTTCGGCGAAGTAGAGGAGGTCGCTGAGGAGTGAGTCGAGTGCGCGACCGCCTTCGAGGGTGCGCTCGACGACATCGAGCAGCTCGGCATCGAGCGTGATTCGCTTGCTGGCGGCGGAGAGGTCATCGGTGGCGACGCGGTGCGATTCGAGGGCCTGGCCGAGGCCGGTGGTGAGCCGGCCGAGGGTGGTGAGCCGCTCTGCGTGGAGGAGCTGCCCGCGGGTGCGCTGCAGGCGCTCAAGGGTGCGTCCGAGGTGTTCGTTCTGCTGGGCGAGATCGCGGATGCCGAAATCGAGCGCGAGCTCCATTTCGGTGGTCTCGTGGGCCTTCTGGATGGCGTCGACGACGGCCGGGAGCCCTGTGATGGAGGGGATGAGCCGGAAGACGCGCCAGTGGTTGATGGCGGTGAGGAGGACGGCTCTGTCTTGCTCGCCGCCGTAGAGCACGAGGCGTCCGGGCTCGGCGGCCTGAACGAGCTCGCGCAGGGCAGGCTCGTTGGAGGGGGCGAGGTCGGAGGGGGCGGCGAGGAGGACGGCGGGGCCAATGCTTGGCGGGAGTGCGCCGTCGACGAGGGCGTGCACCTCTGCATCGTCGCCGAGGGCGGCGGAAAGGGAGGGCATGTGGGCCGAGAGCGCGCGGGATACCCAGACGCGCAGCGGTGCGCGGAAGCGATCGAGCAGGCCGGATTGGGCCGCGAAGCTACTACCCATGGGTTCCTCCGTCGGCATCGGCGAGGAGGAGCGAGGCGGTGGTGCCGAGGCCGGGCGAGGAGACGAGCTCGAGGCTGCCCCCGTGCGAGGTGGCGACGAGCCGCGCGACTTCGAGTCCGAGTCCGAGCGAGGGCGGGTCGAAGGCGGAGAAGAAGGGCTCGGATGCACGTGCGAGGGTATCTTCATCCATGCCTTCGCCGCGGTCGATGACCGAGAGGGTGACGCCGTGATGCGCGGCCCCGCTGCGGGCGACACGGAGCGCGACGGTGGCATCGTGTCGCGAGGCGCGTGCGGCGTTGCGGAGCAGGACGAGGAGCCCCTGGGTGACGCGGAGCGGGTCGACGGTGAGCCAGGTGAGGCTCTCGTCGAGTTCGACCTCCACCTCGGTTGCGGCAGTGTTTTCCGCGCGCCAGAGGACGAGTGTGTCTGCGATGAGTTCGCGCGGATCGACGCGGAGGCGCTGTAGCGCGCCGCTGTCGGCCCTGGCGAATTCCTGTGCCTCGGTGACGAGTTTGGAGAGGTGGTCGAGCGAGGCAACGGCCCGTTTTGTGGGTTCGCGGAGCACCGACTCAGCGCCTGAACCTTGAAGCAGCGAGAGCATGACGCGCATGCCTGCGAGCTGGTTGCGGATGTCGTGCGCGATGCCGGCGGTCATCTTGCCCAAGGTGGTGAGTCGCTCTGCGGCGACAAGCTGGTCTTGGGCTGCGCGGAGCTCATCGAGCGCGGTCTCGATGTCGTTGCGGCGGGTCTCCAGGGCGGCCATGAGGTGGCCGAGGGAGGTGCGTGCGGCCTTGAGCTGCATGCCTTCTGTGATGGCTGCCCGGAGCTCATCGGCGTTGTAGGGCTTGGAGAGAAAGCGGTAGGCCGCACCGCGGTTGATGGCGTCGATGATGGGTTCTACGTCGGCGTAGGCGGTGACGACCATGCGGATGGTGTCGGGGAGCCGCTTGGAGGCCTCCTCGAGGAAGTCGACACCGAGCATGCCGGGCATGCGCTGGTCTGTGACAATCACGTCGACGATATCACCTGCTTCGAGCTGCCGGAGCGCGTCTCGGCCTCCAGAGGCGGTGATGACGTCGAAGTGGTCCTCGAGGAGCCCTTCGAGGGTTTCGACGAGTGCAGGCTCGTCATCCACGATCAGCACCCGCCTGCAGATCACCGGTTCGAGACCGAGATCACGCATCGAAGCGTGGAGTGAGGTGGTGTCGAGCATGAAGGGGCTCCCAAGTTCTTAACACCCGCGACTTGCGACAAAAACGCTGGGGTGTCAACGAGCGTGTTCCGAGTTTGGCCGATCGGAAATCTGGTGGTACGATTGGCGCCTTCGAGACGCGGTTGTGCGAGCAAGGGAGCGGCAGGCGTGGGTAGGATACTGGTCGTCGACAACGATACGCTGGTCGCAGATCTGGTGGCGCTGCTGCTGCGTCGCAGAGGTCATGCGGTGACCGTTCGCAGTGACGTGGCGGGTGCTCTGGCCTTCATCGGCTCGAACCTGCTTGATGTGGTGGTGAGCGACCTGCGCATGAAGGGGCAGGACGGCGATGTGCTGGTTGCGGCGCTTCGCGACGACCTCGATGCGCCGCCTGTGGTGATGATGACAGCGGAGAGCGAGTTGGAGGTGCTGGAGCAGCTTGTTCGCGGCGGGATCCACGGCTTGGTCATCAAGCCGTTCGAGCCGTCGCTGCTCATCTGCACCGTCGAGATCGCGATGCGGAAGTCGTCGGAGATGCGCGGGCTGCGGTCGGCTCTTCGGAGCGGCGGCGCAACGGGTACGGGCCAGTGGTTTGCGTCGCGCAACAAGGAGGAGCTGCTGGTAAGCGAGATGGCGTCGCAGCGGACAGTCTATGAGGCGCACGCACTCTCTGTGGCCAGTGGCTTAGAGGGGGGCGTGGAGAGCGGCTCGATGCATGGCGATCGGTTCGCACGGTATGCTGTCACCATCGCAGCTTCTGCCGGCTGCACACCGACGGAGGTTGAGGGGATTCGCAGGGCTTCACCGTGGCACGATGTTGGGATGATCGAGATGGTCGGTGCGCTGCGGTCGAAAGGCGGGGTCTGGTCGGACGCAGAGATTACGCAGATGCGTGGTCACTGCGAGGCTGGTGCCAGGCTGCTCGCGCGTGGCGGTGCGCTCGTCGATGACTCGGCGGTTCGCATGGCGCGGTCGCATCATGAGCGGTGGGATGGGCGCGGCTATCCGCACGGGTTGCAGGGCGAGGCGATTCCGCTGGAGGGCCGGGTTGCTGCAATCGCCGATGCGCTCGACGCGATGACGGCGCACAGGAGTTACCGAGCTCGTCTGGGGTGGGAGGAGGCAATCTCGCAGCTTCGCAGCGAGGCCGGCTCTGCCTTCGACCCTCGGCTTGTGGAGGCAGCGGTTCGTGCGGAGCCGGAGCTCCGTCAGATCGCTGCGTTCATCAAAGATGCGTGAGAGCTAGGGGGCGACGAGCCGGAAGGGGTTGCCGTAAATCCAGGGCAGTTCGTTGTTCGCGAGGCGGCCGAGCCGCTCGAGGAAGGGGAGGAGGTGGGACGGTGTGAGCCGGACCTCCACGCGGTAGATGCCCGGGGTCGTGATGGGGAAGCGCGTCTCGCCGGTTCCGCTCTCTGCGACCTGTTCCCAGGTGGTCCCTGTCGAGCGGAAGAGGAGGGTGCGGATGGTGGCATTGCCGCCTTCGGGCGTGCTGATCTGCGGCACCGTTGCCTGGATGTAGGCGCCCTCGGTTGGGAGGAAGGAGCCCCCCATCTCATAGCGGGTGCCTGCGGCGTCGAAGGCGGCGGCATCGAAGCCGGCGGGGCTGCCGAGCGTGTCGAATCCTACGAAGCTGCGGCCTGTGGCGAGCGCGGTGCGGTAGGCGCCGAAGGAGTCGTTATCTGCCAAGACGTAGTTTGCGAACCAGCCGATCATGCGGCGGTAGCTGTCCATTCGCTCACCGTCTGAGGCAATCTGCGGGAGCGTGTTCTCGTGCGCATCGGTGCCGCCGGTGCCGACGACGAGGCGGGTCATGTTGACGGTGGCCCACTTGTCGAGCGCGTTCTGGTTGGGGGCGAGGAAGCCGAGGAGGGCGAAGTCGGGGTTTGCGCGGGTTCCGCCGCCGATGAAGGGGAAGACGGAGCCCGCAAAGCCGAAGGGGTCGAGGCCGAGGAGGGGGCGGATGTCGGGGTCGATGTTGGCGTGGAGGTTGTAGATTTCGAGGCCTCCGACGTTGAGCTCATCGAGCTCTTCGAGCGTCTTGGACTCGGTGTGGGCGACCCAGGCGAGGGCGCCAGCGTCACGGAAGCGGGTCATGGCGACGCCGTCGCTGCCGCTGAGCAGTGTCTGGTTCTCTGCGACGTCTGTGGAGAGGGGGCCGCGGAACTGGATGGGCATGAGCGCCGACTCCATGCCGGCGGTGATGGTGACGACGAAGCCGTCCGGGCAGCGCATCTGGTTGTAGCGGCGGCCGTCGGCGTCGGTCACGAGCTCGTCGGTGGCTGGGTCGAAGAGGAGCACATCGGGCCAGGGGGTCTCTGCGAAGAGATCGGGGTGGTCGGTGAGGTTGGCGATGTCGATGCGGGTCTTGCAGAGCGCTGCGCGCAGGCTGGCGAGGCATGGAGCGTTCACCTCTCCATCGACGCGCGGGTCGCCGTCGCAGGCGTCGTGCGAGTGGGTGGAGTGGAGGTGGACGATGGAGCGGCGCCAGACCTTGCCCGCGGGGGCAGGGAAGGTCTCTGTGAGCGGGTACTGCCGCTCGTAGACGGGGGCCGTGGTGTCTGCCTCTGCGGTGGTGTCGTCTGCGCTGCCGCTGCTGCCGGTATCGGCGGAGCCGCTCCCTTCGCCGGAGCCTGTGTCGAGCGTGGCGGAGCCTTCGGCGGCGGTGTCGTTGGCGGCCGCGGTGGTCTTGTTGGAGGTGCAGCCAACGAGGCTGAGGGCGAGCAGTGACGCGAGGAGGAGGGGGTGCTGAAGGAACCTGCGCATGGGTGCCGCTGCTGGGTACAAGGGAGGGAGTCACCGAAGCGACGAAGGTAGCATCAGTCGGTTGCGATGTCTCCGAATTGTCACGAAGGCTGGGAGCTCCGCCATGGCGCAGCCAGGCGAGACAGGAGCGGTTTCCGTTGATGCCTAAGCGCCGACTGTGGGAGCACGGGCTGTTCAAGGGCGGCCTCCAGCTTGAGACCTCCGCCTGTGAGGCATGCAGCGGCGTCGGCTGCCTGCGGGTTTATCGCACGAGGAGCGAACCGGCGTTGGCGGTCTGGTAGCCGTCGGCATATCCATCGGAGGTGCCACCGGCGTTGCGGTCGCAATAGATCCAGGTGGCGCCGGCATCGCGGCTCATGCTGAAGGCGTGGGCGTAGGGCGAGCCGGAGGCGGCGGGCATGGAGCTCTCGACCCAGTACTCGTCGTTGTTGGGTTCGCCTGCGGTGGCTGCGTTCCAGAAGGCGTTCGGGACGGCGGCTTTCCAGGTCCAGCCACCGGCGGCGGGGTCGGATCCTGCGGGGCCGAAGCCCCAGCGCAGGCGGAGGCGCGGGTCGGGGTTGACCGCATCGGAGCGGGTGGAGATGCCGTCGAGGTAGAGCCGGCCGTAGAGGGCGATCGGGGTGCCGGCGAGGGTATCGATGTCTGTTGGATACTGAAGCCTGCACCACTGGCCGCCTGTAATGGTGCCGGTGGGGCAGGAGCCGCCTACGGCGCCGGGCGTGCCGAGCAGCTGAGAGCCGAGGCCGGTGGAGGCGGCGCACCAGTCGGCGGCGCTGTCGGAGGCGGCGAGGTTGAGCCGCGTGGGATCGAGCTGGGCTGCGACGCCTGCCCAGACGAGCGAGGCAGGGATGGTGGCGCTATCGATGAGCGTTGCGGTGCAGGTGAGCGCGAGCGTGGTGACATCGTCGGGCAGCGAGAGGCCTACGATCGGGAGGCTGCCCGAAGGGCGCGTCGCGGTGGCGCTTGCGCGGAAGAGGGCGCGATAGCTTGCGGCCGGCAGAACGGTGCCTGCGGGTAGCGTGAAGCGTGCGAGGCCCGATGAGGCGCCGGTGGCATCGAGCGTGCAGCCGGCGAGGTCGATGGAGCGGCTGGTGGTGTTGTAGAGTTCGATGAACTCATCGAGGTCGTCTGCTGCGTTGTCGGGGATTTGGGAGCCGCGTGCGAGCAGCTCGGTGAAGACAACTTCGCCCGCAGCGATGGCCGGGGGCGGTAGGGCGCAGGCGCCGGCGAGGCAGACCAGGCCCGAGCCACAGGCGGTGTCGAGGTAGGCGTAGTCGCAGCTGGCGCTGCCCGAGAGGAGAGAGCAGGTGCCGGTCGGGCTGTAGTTGCGCACGGTGGTGCCGTCTGCGCAGCTGTCGGCGGGGACGCTCAGGCAGGGGTTGGGTGCACAGGCTCCGGTGACGGTCGCGTGACCGGCGTTGGAGGGCTGGAAGCCGCCCTCTGCGCCGTCGGCGCCGGGGCCGGCGTTGCGGTCGCAGTAGGTCCAGGTGGTGCCACCGTCGCCCGAGAAGCGGAAGGCAAAGTCGGCGTTCGAGGCGCGGTCGGCGGGGATGGTAAGCGAGGTGCTGTACTCGTCGTTTGCCGACTCGGCGTTGGGGCCCGGGTAGGAGGCTTCGGGGGTGGCGCTCGTCCAGCTCCAAGAGGCGGTGTCGGGCAGCGTTCCGGGGTCTCCGAATCCGGCTTGCGCGGTGATCCGGGCATCTGGATCGTTGCCGCTCGTGCGGTCGGTCAGGCCAGCGATGTAGAGGCGGCCGTAGGTGTTGAAGGAGGTGCCGGCTGCGACCGTCGGGTCGAGCGGCCACTGCAGACGGCACCAGCCGATGGTGAGCGGCTCGTTGCCGCAGAGGGCGTTGCCTGTGCCGGGTGTGGCGAGGAGCGTGGAGCTCGGCACAGCGGTCGTGGCCAGGCACCAGTTGGTCGCGCTGTCGTTCGCGTCGGCCCCAACACGGGCCGGGGAGAGCTGGATGGCGGTTCCGACGACGGTCTGGGCCGTCGTGATGGTGACCTCATCGATGAGGAGGTCTCCGCAGCGCAGGAAGAGCGACTCGCCCGTGTTGTTGAGGGTGATGCCGCGGTACTCGTAGGCAGCTGTCGCGCCGAGCAGTGCGACCTCGGCTGCGTTGCGGGCGAAGAGGGCGGTCTGGCCCGCGCCCACGACCAGCGTCGAGGCGACGATGTGGGTGGTGGCGGCGGCATCGCTCAGCTCACAGCCTTCCAGGTTGAGCGGAGCAGCGGTTGCGTTGCGGAGCTCGAACCACTCGCCGGCATCGGCGCCCGTACCGCTCCGCGAAGCTGCCATGATTTCCGTAAAGTAGAGGTCGCCGCGTGCCGCGGGGGCGAAGATGGTGGTGACGCAGGCGCCGTCTGTGCAGGCCTCGTCCGCGGCGCAGGCGGTGGTGGTGGTCGGGTAGTCGCAGCTAACACCACCCGCGCCGTTGTTGGAGCAGACGGAGGAGAGCTGGGTGAGCAGGGTGGTGCTGTCGATGCAGCGGTTGGCAGGTGGTGCAGCGCAGGGATTGGGAACGCAGATGTCAGCCGAAAGCACGGTGAGGTCGCCCGCGTTTGCAGGCTGGTAGCCGTCCTCGGCGCCGTCGGAGCCTGCGCCTGCGCGGCGGTCGCAGTAGGTCCAGGTAGCGCGGGAATCGCCCGAGAAGCGGAAGGCAAAGTCGTAGCTGTTGGTCGCTCCGAAGGCAGGTGCGGCGAGCTGTGCCTGGTACTCGTCGTTCGCCGTTTCGGAGAAGGAGAGGCTGTCCCAGGTGGCGTTGGGCGTGGCGTCGACCCATGACCAGGTCGGGTCGCCGGGGTCGGAGCCGATGGGGCCGTAGCCGACCTGTCCCGAGACCTCTGCCGCGGGGTCGTTGCCCAGCGTGAGCGTGGTGAGTCCGTCGCTGTAGAAGCGGCCGTAGACGGTGACCTCGTTGCCCTCGGTGACCTCTGTGGTGGTGGGGAACTGCAGGCGGCACCAGTCGATGTTGTAGGTCACGGGCGCGCAGCTGGCGTTGGCCTCTCCGGGGGAGCCGAACTTGCCGGCGCTGCCGTAGGTGGTGCGGGAGGCGCACCAGTTGTCGAGCAGGTCGTTGGCATCTGCATTGATGAGGTCGCGGTCGAGCTGCCGCGCGGTGCCGGCGACGCTGAAGCCGGCCGTCCAGGCGATGCGGTCGATGAGAACTCCGTCGCAGGTGAGGTTCAGCGCGTCGGCGGTGTTGCCGAGGGTGATGCCGGCGTAGGTGTAGTCGGGGGTGATGCCGTGGTTCTCGATGGCGATGGTCGAGCGGGCCAAGAGCAGCCTGCCGCCGGCGGCGATGACGAGCGGGCCGGCAAGGTCGTGGATGTCGGAGCCGTCATCCGTGATGGTGCAGCGTGAAAGGTCCAGCGCATCGGCGGTGGTGTTGGCGATCTCAAACCACTCGCCGCGGTCGCCAGTGCCCGCCTGGGAGGCGGCCATGACCTCGGTGAAGACCAGTGCGCCGGCCGTCGACGGAGCTGGCGCGGCATCCACGCACAGGCCGCCGCTGCAGCGCTGCTCTGAGGTAAGGCAGTTGGTGAGCGTGGTCTCGAAGGTGCACTCCGGCGTTCCGTCTGCGAGCGGGGCGCAGACACCCGTCGGAAGATAG
>CAIQPA010000316.1 GCA_903873545.1 uncultured delta proteobacterium | reverse complement strand
TCGCCGGCCTCACGCAGCGGGAAGGCGCAGTTGTCGAAGACAGAGAGGGAGTCGAAGAGTGCCGCGCCTGGAAAGAGCATGCCGATGCGGCGCCGGAGCGCGCGGAGCTCTGCGTCGGGCAGCGCGAGGACATCGCTGCCGAGCACGGAGACGGTGCCGGCATCGGGGCGGAGGAGGCCCAGCAGGTGCTTCATCAGGACGCTCTTGCCGGAGCCTGAGCCGCCGATGAGGCTGGTGATTCTGCCCTGTTCCGCGGTGAAGTTGACGCTCCGCAACACGGCGCGGCCGCTGAAGGATTTCACAAGGCCGCTGACCTGGACAGCGAGCGGGTTCGTGGCCGCCGCCTCGGCCTCGACGGGCTGGGCTGTTGAGGACTCGCTGAGCCTGCTCGTCGAGAGCGCAAGGAATGCGCGGACATCGGGGTCGTCGCTGGCTCGGAGTTCATCAGGGGTGCCTGCGAAGGCAATGCGGCCCTCGGAGAGGAGGGCGACCTGGTCTGCGAGCCGGAAGACGCTGGCCATGTCGTGGCTGATGATGACTTGGGTGACGCCGAACTTCTGGCGGGCCTCGATGAGCATGTCGTCGACGGCCTCGATGAGGATGGGGTCGAGGCCGGTGGTCGGTTCGTCGCAGAGCAGCACGGAGGGCTTCCGAGCGAGCGCCCGCGCGAGGCTAACCCGCTTCCGCATGCCGCCGGAGAGCTCGGCAGGCAGGAGGTTTCGGGCATCGCTGAGACCGAGCTCGGAGAGGAGTTCGTCGACGCGGGCGGCGATGGCGGCGGGCTCGAGTCGGCGCTCCTCGCGCAACGGAAAGGCGATGTTGTCTGCGACATTCATGGCATCGAAGAGCGCGTAGCTCTGGAACATGGTGCCGACGCGACCTCGGAGGTCGGCGAGCTCGTCAGGGGTGGCGGTCCGGGTGTCGCGCCCCATGAGCCGGACGGCGCCATCGTCTGGCAGGTAGAGCGCGTTGAGCAGCTTGATGAAGACCGACTTGCCCGACCCTGTGCGGCCTAGCACGACCGTGGTCTTCCCCTCCGGGATGGAGAGGGTGACGCCGCGCAGCACCTCGACCGCGCCGAACCGCTTGGTCGCTTCTTCAACCTCGATGAGGGGTTCGGGACTCGACATGGTGCGTCAGAGGGGGCGGCTTGAAGGAGATCTGGGGGCTGTGTATCCCTCCGCGCCAGTCGGGGCCACTTTCCCGCCTCGACCAACGACGGTGTGTGCGCCTTTTCACGAGGGGCTCCCGTCCCACTCCAGAGAGTCCATGAGCGACGCACTCGAAGCCCGCATCGAAGCACTCGGTCGCCAGATCTTCACCGGCATGGAGAAGCAGTCTCCCTCCGTCTTCAACAAGGACTTCTGGTCCGGAAAGATGATGGAGTGGTCGATGAAGGACGAGGCCTTCAAGATCCAGATGTTCCGCTTCGTGGATGTCTTCCCCGTGTTGCAGACGCCGGAGCAGATTGCCCGCCACCTGCAGGAGTACTTCGCACAGCCAGGCAACGAGGCGCCCGCCTGGATGCAGCTCGGCCTCAAGACGATGGGCGACGGCACGGGGCTGATTGCCCGGACGGCGGTCGGGCAGATTGAGCGGAGCCTGCGGGGCATGGCCGAGACCTTCGTGGCGGGCGAGACGCCGGCCGAGGTGCTGCCGAAGCTGGTGTCGATGCGGAAGTCGGGCATCACCTTCACGGTGGACCTGCTCGGCGAGGCCGCGCTGTCGGATGGAGAGGCGGAGGCCTACGCGGCCCGTTATCTCGACCTCATCAAGACACTCGCGCAGGCCGCGCCGGGCTGGAAGTCGGATCCGCTGCTCGACAACGACAGCCAGGGCGCGATCCCCCGGGTGAACATCTCCATCAAGGTCTCGGCGCTCGACAGCCAGGTGAACGCCATCGACACCGACGGCTCGGTCGCGCGGCTGACGGCGCGGCTGCTGCCGCTCTTTGTGGCGGCGAAGGAGCGGGGCGTCTTCCTCAACCTGGACATGGAGAGCACCTCGCTAAAGGGGCTCACGCTGGCGCTCTTCCGCAACCTGCTGCTGCAGCCGGAGCTCGACGGCTACGACAGCGCGGGCATCGTGATTCAGGCCTACCTGCGCGACAGCCATGCCGACCTGCAGTCACTCATCGACTGGGCGCGGGCCAACCGCCGCCGCATCACCGTGCGGCTCGTGAAGGGCGCCTACTGGGACTACGAGACGGCCCATGCGGAGGCCTCGGGCTGGGAGTCTCCTGTCTATGCGCGGAAGGCCGAGACGGATGCGAACTACGAGGCGTGCACACGGCTGATTCTGCGTAACTTCGATGCGGTGCGGCCCGCCTTCGGCAGCCACAATGTGCGGTCGATTGCCAACGCGATGGCGCTGGCAGAGTCGCTTGGTCTGGCCAAGTCGGACATCGAGATTCAGATGCTCTACGGCATGGCCGAGCCGCTCAAGCAGGCGGTGCGGAGCATGGGCTACCGGGTGCGCGACTACACGCCGGTCGGTGACCTGGTTCCGGGCATGGCCTACCTCGTGCGGCGGCTGCTCGAGAACACCTCGAACGAGGGGTTCCTGCGGGCCAAGTTTGCCGACAATGTGGATGGTGCGACGCTGCTCCGCGACCCGGCCGAGGTGGTGCGGGCTCTGCCTCCGCTTCCGCAGCCTGCCGCGCCCTTCTTTGCGAACGAGGCGCTGGTGGATTGGTCGGAGGCACCCGAGCGGGGCGCGATGCAGCAGGCGCTGGCGCGGGTGCGTGGGAGCCTTGGCGGCGTCCATCCGCTGCTCATCGGCGGCAAGAAGGTGGCGACCGCGGAGCGCATCGTTTCGCTGAATCCTGCCGACCCCTCCGAGGTCATCGGCACGACTGGGTCTGCGAGCGTCGCCGACGCCAACGCGGCGGTCGAGGCTGCGCGCGCGGCCTTCCCCGCCTGGCGGGATGCGGGCGTGGGTGTCCGCGCGGCTCATCTGCGGAAGCTTGCCGCACTGATGCGTGCGCGCCGCCACGACCTCTCGGCCTGGATGGTGCTGGAGGTTGGCAAGAGCTGGAGCGAGGCAGACGCCGACGTGGCCGAGGCCATCGACTTCTGCGACTTCTACGCGCAGGGAGCGACCTCGATGATGGCGGCGCCGACCCGGCTCGGTCACCTGCCGGGAGAGCTCAACCAGCTCTTCTATCACCCGATGGGGGTGGGTGCGGTGATTGCGCCCTGGAACTTCCCGCTCGCCATCCTCTGCGGCATGACGGTGGGTGCGCTGGCGACGGGCAACTGCGTTGTGGTGAAGCCGGCCGAGCAGTCGCCCGTGATTGCCGCTCAGTTTGTGCAGCTTTGCTTGGAGGCCGGCATCCCGGCTGGCGTGGTCTCCTACCTCCCCGGCCTGGGTGAGGTGGTTGGCGCACACCTGGTTGCCCATCCGCAGGTGCGGTTCGTGGCCTTCACCGGCTCGCGTGAGGTGGGCCTCTCCATTCTCCGCACGGCCTACAACACGGGCGCCGGGCAGCCGGGCGTGAAGCGGGTGGTCTGCGAGATGGGCGGCAAGAATGCCATCATCGTAGATGACGATGCCGACCTCGACGAGGCGGTGGCCGGCGTGCTCTACTCGGCCTTCGGCTTCCAGGGGCAGAAGTGCTCTGCTTGCAGCCGCGCCATCGTGGTTGGCCCCATCTACGAGGCCTTCCGCACGCGGCTCGCGGCTGCGGCGCAGAGTTTCCTCATCGGGCCGCCGGGCGACCCGACCTTCCGGCACGGACCGGTCATCGACGCCGAGTCGGTGGAGCGGGTGCGGCGGTATGTGGGCATTGGCCAGCAGGAGGGGAAGCAGCTCGTACTGCGCGATGCCGTGGCCGAGGCTGCGGCGCGCGGCGACAGCCGGGTGAAGGCGGATGGAAACTATGCGCCCTTCGCCATTTTTGAGAACATCCGACGCGAGCACAGGCTGGCGCAGGAGGAGATT
>CAIQPA010000315.1 GCA_903873545.1 uncultured delta proteobacterium | reverse complement strand
GCGGTTGATGGCGCCGAACTCCACATGGAACATCCCCTTCCAGATGAGGGCGGTGATGTAGTTGGGGATGGCCCAGGGCACGATGAGGAGCACCCGATAGACCCCCTTCAGCTTCACCCAGGGGTCGCGCAGCAGCATGGCAAGGGTAAGGCCGAGGGCGACATGCATGAAGACATTCACCACGGTCCAGAGCACCGTCACGGCGAGGGTGAAGTAGAAGGAGTAGGGGTCGGTGATGGCGTAGTCCTGCGCCGACAGGATGCGCAGGAAGTTGCCGAAGCCGACGAAGGTGAACTGGCCATACCGGTGGGCGTAGAGGCTGAGCGCCGAGCCCACCGCGAAGGGCAGGAAGACGAGCAGCGAGAGGGCCGCCGCAGCGGGGAAAATGTAGAGATAGGCGACCGGGTTCTGCTTCGCCCGCTCCCAGACCCGGCGGCGGCGGAGGGTGCGGAGGAAGAAACCGGAGCCGATGACGGCGACACAGAACAAGAGCGCCACATAGGGCCGCGGCGAAACGGCCGTGGGAGCAGGTCCGAGCAGGCGTGTGAGCTGGAGGTCGGCCGCAGCAAGCGCCTCGGTTGCCCGCTCGGTGCTTCGCAGGACCTTGTCGAGCGCCGCGTTGGCGGGCTCCCAGACCGTCCGCATCTCGGGGCGGTTGGGCATGGGTTCGGCCTGGGCTGCCGCGGCGGCGAAGGTCTTGAGAAAGGCGTTCCCGGCAATCTCTGGGTCGCTGAAGGCCTCCGGATGGATAACGGTCTGTCGGCCGAGCAGCGCCCTCACCTTCGACGACGCGGGGCCGGCGAAGTAGCGCATGAACTCGGCCGCCCGCTCCCGCTTGCGGTCGGCGAGCTGCGTGGTGGCGAAGATGGCCTCGACGGTCATGAAGGGGCGGGCCGGCTTGCCGGTTTCGGAGATGATGGGCAGCGGCACCACGCCGAAGGGCGTGCCTTCGCGGAGCTCGCTGGCGAACCAGGGGCCGCTGATGGCAAAGAGCGCCCTGCCCGACTGGAAGAGGTCGAGCACCAGCGCGCCATTCGGCTCGGCGGGCACCACCTTGGACTGGTTCATGAGGTTGGCCGCGAAGTCGAGCGCGGCGGCGTTTTCGGGCCGGTTGAGCCGCAGCGTGCCATCGGCGTCGAAGATGGCGCCGCCGAAACCAAACATCCAGGCGCTGTGGAAGTAGAAGTTGGCGGCCTCGTAGGCGAGCCCGAACTTGCTGTCGGCCCGGTTGGTGAAGCGGCTCGCGAGCGCCACCATCTCGTCCGTGGTCTTGGGCGGCGCGGCGCCGAGCTCGGCGAGCCGGTCGGTGCGGTAGTAGAGCGCCAGCGTCTTGGTATTGAGGGGCAGCCCGAAGGTCTTCCCCTCAAAGGTGAGCGCCTGCACGGTTGGCGCGGGGAAGACGGCCTCGTCGCCCTTCAGACCAAGCAGGCTGTTGGGCAGGATGAGCCCGCTCCGCGACCAGTCGCCGACCATCTCGTGGGCGTAGATGAAGAGGTCGGGCCCGTTGCCGCGCGGCACCGCCGAGGCAATCTTGTTGACGTAGGCCTCGTTCGGCACAGCCGCGAGCTCAATCTTCTCGCCGGGATGGGCCTTCAGGTAGTCGCCCACCACCTTGTGGAGCGCCTCTGCCTCTGCGCCGCGGTAGGAGTGCCAGAGGGTGAGCCCCTCGTGCTCCGGCTCGCTGCAGGCCGGCAGCCAGGCAACCGCGAGGAGCAGCGCCAGCAACCGAACGAGCGAAGCGAACCGAGCAGCCATCATTCCGGACGCCGACAGAGCGCTGCGCCCGTCTCCGCGTCGAAGAGTCGGACAGCCTCAGCCGGCACGCTGAAGGTTGCCTGCTGGCCGGCCTCAAGCCCGCGGGCCTCTTCGGCAGAG
>CAIQPA010000314.1 GCA_903873545.1 uncultured delta proteobacterium | reverse complement strand
GCGGATCTGGAGGCCAGAGGGCCCCCAGACCCGCGACACATCAGCGGAGGTAGTCGGGGCCCGCGAAGAGCATCGCGCCGTACGAGCTGTCCGCGCCGGAGGCAGCGCCCGACATGACAGCGGTGGTGCCGCTCACGTCGGTGGGCGAGTTCTCAGCGGAGGGCAGCTGCGCGGGGGTGCTCAGCTCCTGCTTGTACGCAGCCAGCGCCGCGGCGCGCATCTTGCGAAGGATCGCGAGACGCTGAGCCGGCGGGAGGGCGGCGATCTGCTGGAAGCGGTTGAACCCGACCATCTTGACCAGCCAGCCCCACCGATGACCCTGACGGCCGGCGAGGTGGCTGTGGGTGACCTGGCCACCCATGGCGCTGATGCGCACCGGGGGGTGCCCGAACTTTGCCTGGTAGGCGGACTGGCCGGCGCACGCCGCCTGCCCTTCCTCCATGTCGAGGTCCGCGCCAGAGTAGAGGGCGTCAGCGGGGCTGGATCCCGCGTAGTCGCTGACGCCCTGATCAAAACCCGCGAGACCCGGGGGAATCAGGGACGCCGTCTGGTAGGCCATGCCGTCGCCGTAGCCGAGGCCGCCGAACATGCCCTCGTTCTCCATGGCGATGCCGTGCAGGTGGCCGTTCTCCAGCGCGATGCCGCCGAACATGCCGCTCAGGTCGGCCGCGGGATCGGCCGCGACGACCTCCTCCTCGGTCAACTCGAACGCCGGCGCCTCGGCCTCGCCCTGCTCGTTGAGCAGGCCCAGGTACTTGGCGAGCTGGAGCATGCCGCCCGCGGCGAAGACGCCGGTGGCGACCAGACCAGCCACGGTGCGCGCGTCGCCTTCGAGGCGAGCAGCCACGCCGGCGAGCACGGTCCCCGCGAGGAGGCCGGTCGCAGCGTAGTTGTACTGCACGAGGTACTGGCCGATGACCGGAACCTTGGTGTAGACGTTGGCGCTCACCCAGGGCACGGCCTTGTAGTGCACGAACAGACCGCCAGCGGCGGCGGCGCCGGTGATGGCACCGTACTTGAGCACGGGCATCGCGCCGAACACCGTGGGGTTCTCCAGGGCGATCCCGCCGAACATCCCGTCGCCGAAGATGCCGGGGTTGTTCTTGGCGACCGCGTTCGCGGCCTGGATGCCGGCGAGCGAAGACAGGGCCTTCGGAGTCGCGGCACGACGAGGCGCCTGGGTCTTGCCCCCGCCGGCCGCAGCACCTTGGCGCTTGACATCCTTGAAGCCGCCCCCGCCGCGCTTCTTGTTGCCGACGATGTTGCGCATCGTGGCGTACTCGCCCTGCTTGCCGCCACCCCTCACGCGGCGCTCGCCGCGAGTGACGTTGGCCGCGCTCGTGGAAGCGACGGTCACGACGTGGTACGGCTCCTTGCGGCCGAAAGCGTACACGGGCGAGCCGATGCCACGGGGGTTGCGCGGGCTCACGACGCGCACAACCTCCATGCGCTTGGCCTTGGTGAGGTAGCGTCCGGCCTTGCTCCCGAGGACGTGCCCCGCGTAGCCCTTGCCGTAACCAGCCTGCGCCGCCATCAAGTTGGCGATCTGGCGCTTGGCCTTGGCGTACTGGAGCTTCTTCACCTTCTTGTCGGCCTTGCTCATCGTCTTGCCGGCAGCGATGCCCGCCACGACCTGAGCACCCTTCAGCCTGTTGGCCTTGTTGCCGACGGGCATCAGCCCCGCCTTGGCACGGAAGGCCTTGAGGCCGACCCGCGCCACGCGCGAGCCGTCGGCGCTCTTGCCGCTGAACATCATGGCCACGGCCTCTTCGGCCGAAACGCCCTTCTTGACGACGGCGCGCGCCATCGCGTTCAACGCGCGCCGATCATTCGGGTTCTCAAGTGCGATACCCATGGGGGTACTCCTTCTGGGGTTGGTCACGAGGATCGCCCCAGACAGGGGCATGAAGTTGTCGGACATCGGTCCTTCCCGTGATTGCAGCAAACCTCGCATGTTCGTACGGGTAGGGCAATATGCCGGGCCAACCGCCGTGTGCTACAAAGAGTGCCACACTTCCAGGAGCCCGCCATGCAACGCAATCTGATCGGCCAGCACCTCCTGCGCGTGCGCATCAAGCCTGGCATCTTCGAGCGCATGCAAGAGATCGCAGCCTACGAGACGGACCGCCTCGGGGCACACGTCACGGTCAGCGACCTCGTCCGCCAGTCGTGCGTCAACGCCATCCACACCTACGAGGCGATGCAGCAGCTTGTCCTCGCCACGGAGGAGCAGGACGCGGATGAAGATGGGGATGACGTGGAAGCTGACGAG
>CAIQPA010000313.1 GCA_903873545.1 uncultured delta proteobacterium | reverse complement strand
GGTCTGCGATGGCGCGGAGCTGGTAGGTGTTCCGCGCCAGCAGGATCGACATCCGCTCGTTGTAGAAGGGGCGGACGGCGGCATACTCGAGCGAGACGAGCCAGTCGTTCATCTTCCGCTTTGCACGGTCGATCTCCCGCTCTGCCTCGACCAGCCCATTGGCCGCGAAGAAGACAGCCTGCGGGCCGCCGATGAGCTGCGAGATCTGCTCCCGCTGCAACCGCCGGCGCACCAGCTCGGCCCGCTCCTGCGTGGCCGCCGCAACCACCCGCTTGTAGTCGAGCTGGGCATAGGTCAGCGCTGCAGCCGCCTTCGCCACCTCGCCCTCCAAGACCACAAGCTCCTGGTAGAACTCGTGCTCCTCACGATCGAGCCGGATCTCCTCGAGCAGCTCCCGCGCCACTTCGACGCGATGGCGCTCCTTCATCAACCAGAGGTCGCGCACCCTTTCGAGCGCATCATGCTGCGCGGGGAATTCCAGCGCCAGACGCGAGATCTCCAGGTCGATCTTGTCGATGGAGGTCTCATACTCCTCGTTGAGCCGGTTCGCGTCGGTCTCCGCAGCTGCCACTTGGGAGTCAAAGCGGAGGGCTGTGATCTCCCGGGTGGTCGCCGCAGCGTCGGCCGCGATGGCATTCGCCACCTCGAGGCCCAGAAGGGCCTTGCCGCCGACGACGCCGGCGACCTGAATGGCGCACCGAATGGGAGCGGTCACGTCGGTTGCGAGGCCAACGCTGGTCGGTGGACAGTTCGACACCCCCTCCTTGATATCCTTTACGAAGTCGCCGACCCGACCAAAGGTCGCGGACAATCGGTTGAAGACCTTCTCCGTAATCAGCAGCCCGCTCTGGATGCCGGCAGATGCAGCGCGCAACGATTTGAGTTTCTTTGCCGCTTCATTAATCGCATTTTGCTGTGCAATTTCTGTAACAAACGACTCGTCGACCTTGGCCTGGATCTTGGCATTCGTGCCACCCCGCGCCGCGCCGAGAGCCGCGTAGGCCGCCTCCACCGCCTCAATCTCCTTCACCCGCTCCGCAGCACGGACCGTGTTTGCGGTGGTGAAGGCCTGATAGTTCGCCGCGAAGCTATCGCGCTTGGCGATCATCGCAGCTCTGACAGCTAACATGTTGCTCGCGCTGGCCGCCGCTTCGGAGATGCGCCGCACCGCCAGGCCGGCCTCCGAAGGCGTGTTGCTCGCCTCATAGTTGACCTCCCTCGGCGTGCGACGGAGCGGATTGCCCTTCGCAACCTCAAATCCGCAGAGGCCACCCTGCCAGGCGGTGTCGCACGAGGCATTGGCGGCATCGTCCGGGTTGAGCGGATTGCAGTTCCGCGGCAGGCCACAGAGCGCCGCAAGGTTGCGCTGGCTCTCCGACACCGCGTTGTTGAGGTTGATGTAGAGTTGCGTGTTCCGCAGGTCGTTTTCGAAGAGGGTGGAGAGCAGCCCATCGACCTTGGTCGAGGCATCGGCGATCGACTCCAGCGCCGTCTCACGGCGCTGCGCCACCACCCCCTGCGCTGCCTGGGTCGGGTCGAGCGAGGAGGAGATCGCCACCTCGCCATCGCGGGCGAAGAGCAGCTCGTTGAAGGAGAGCGTGAGCGCCTCATACCGAAGCATCAGCTTGCCCAGCCCCGTCGCGATCGGCGCAGCCTCGGCCGCCTTGCCCGCCTCCTGATGGAGCTGGATGATGACCGCCGCCGACCGGTAGAGCTCACCCAGCTTGGCGGCCAGTTCGGCTGCCTTCGCCCGCCGCTCGTTGTCGAGCCGGTAGATCTCATTCCACCGCTGCGCCGCGAGCGCGATGGCGTCGGCGGTGGAGGTCCAGCTCGTCACCATGGAGATGAGCAGCCGGTCGCGCTGGTCGATGGAATCGAGCGTGTCGGGCACCCGGCTCAGGAAGGCAAAGGCTGCCGGCTGCAGGTAGCCGCGGAGCGCCGCCTGGTTGGGACCCACCACCTTCTCCACATACTCGCTCATCAGGTTGGCGTTGAGCTGCGCGGCAGCCGCGCTGGTGATGGCCGTCGAGCCGTAGTTGGCATTCTCCAGCCAGTCGCGGCGCAGGTCGGTGTCCACAAAGAAGGCGCCCAGCTGCGGGCCGCCCGTGGTCTCCAGCAGCAGGTTGCCGAAGCTCTCCCAGAGCCGCTCCTTGTCTGCGGAGTAGCCGCTGGGATGGGCATCAAAGGCGTAGGCCTTCCACTGGATGGCGCAGTTGGCCTCCGGCTTCGGCACGCAGAGCGAGATGGTGCCCGCGGCGCACTCCTGCAGGAAGTCCTGGAAGCTCTTGCCCTCGTAGAGGTCGCCCGCAAGGAGCCCCGC
This sequence comes from uncultured delta proteobacterium, assembly GCA_903873545.1. GTDB lineage: Bacteria > Myxococcota_A > Bradymonadia > REDH01 > REDH01 > CAIWGR01. The sequence continues at coordinate 4,588 of CAIQPA010000313.1, read as the reverse complement.
CACCACCTCGGTCAGCGTCTTGCTCGGCGTAGCAACAGCCGAGAGCCCGTCGGAACAGGCGAGCCGGCCGGCGGTAGAAATCTGCTCATCGCACTCGGGCAGCAGGTCGGCGGCAGCCATACACTCGGCGCTCGGCGCAAACTGCTGGAGCACCGGCGCGGGGCTATTGGCCGTGACGCCGTAGGCTGCGTCTGTCGTGACGGGCTGATCGCCCGTCTTCTTCATGGAGAAGCTGCCGCCCAGCAGCCCGTCGGCAACGATCGGCCCACCATTCGAGTCTCTCGCATCGTAGAGACCCGTCCAGGTGTCGGCGACCGAACCGGTGATGGTGCGGTCGCTCTCCACCTTGAGCTCGAAGCGGAGCGACCGCTTCACCTGCGTAGCGGCGAGCTTGCCGAAGACCTCCGCAGCGGGGATGTCGTAGGCGTTGACGAAGGTGGTGGTCCAGTAGCCCACGGCCGTGTCGAATTCGAGCGGGCGGCGGACCTCTTTGGTCAGGTTGGCGGCGGGGATCTGCGAGAGGGCAACCGGCGCAAAGAGGGCTGCCGCATCGGCCGGCACCACGAGGAAGGCGTTGGAGACGTCCGTGCCGAGCGCGCCCATGTCTCCATGGATGCCGAAGGAGATCGGGATCTCGGTGCCGAGCCCGTCGAGCCGGAGGGTGCCTTCGTAGCGGCCTGCGACGGTGAGCACCGTCTTGAGGATGAGCGGCACGGTGCCGATGGGGGTGATGATCTGTACATCGACCTGCCCCGACTCGGTGGCCATGAGGTCGTCGTAGCCGACGGGGATGGTGATGGTGTGGTCGGTGGCCTCGTCGTTGATGATGACGCGGCCGTTGAGCTCCGGCATGGCGGCGGAGTAGAGCCGGTAGGCGATGCCGCCGCTCTGCGAAGTGTCTGTGCTCGTCCGGAAAACGAAGGAGACTTCGGTTGCGCTCGGCGCCACATCGATGAAGGTCTGCGTAGGGGTCAGGAGCTGGGCGGCGCCCATGCGGGTGACAGGCGGCGCGAGCGGCAGCCGGCTGGCGATGCCCTTGGGCAGATCGGAGACGGCCTCGCAGCGGCCGCGGTCGTCGCAGGCGGAGGAGGCGCAGTCGGCGTCGGTCTCGCACTGGGCGACGCAACCCTGCGCAAAGCAGAAGAGGCCGGGGGCGCAGTCGGCGTCGATGTCGCAGGAGGTGGTGCTCTCATACTGGAGCACCCAGCGGGTCTCTCCGAGCGGCGGCGCGGCCTCAAAGGGGGCGGGGGCGGGGGCGCCACTCTCTTCGGCACAGGCGACAAAAACGAGGGGTAGACAGAGGAACCAACGGCGCATGAGAGACCTCAGTCAGTACGGAGATAAGAATTCTCTCGTGCAGTCACGGGGAATCTGCGGCATGTCAATCAATTGGTTTACAAATGATAGTTCAATATCGCACACCGTTTACAAACATAAACATAAACAAAGTTGTTTGCTTTCAACACGACAGCCGCAAAGCGCACAGCCTCAGAGAGAGCCAAACAGGCCGCAGCGGGGGCAAACTTTCTTTGCACCCCGCGGCCGCGACACCTGAGCGACCCCGATTCCCAGGGTTGCACCCGGGGCTGGTATGCAGGGACCCTTTGGGTCACACGGAACCCCATTCCCAGGGTTGCACCCTGGGCTGCTATGCGGTGACCCTTTGGGTCACACGGAATGCGGCGCCCATGTCTGCTCAGCCTCGGCGGCGGTTGGAAGGTGATCGCGGCATGGCGCGGTCCTTCACGCGTTCAAGCCCCAACGGGGCGACATGTTATAGCCCAGGGCGACGCCCTGGGAATCATGTGACGCACCACCCCCACACCCGACACGGCGCGCAACAACACCCGACACGGCGCGTGCCTCCATATCCACGACCCGATTCCCAGGGCGACGCCCTGGGATTCATGCCACCCTCGCCCTGGGATTCATGCCTCCCACGCCCTGGGATTCGTGCCACCCACGCCCTGGGATGCGCAGCGCCGCCCTCCCCTGCGGGAGCGCGGCGCGGGCGGAGGGCGCTCGCGCCCCTAGGGCCCGACGGTGAGGGTGTAGGTGCCCGTGTTGCTGACGTAGTAGGTGGTCGCGAGCAGGTAGTAGGTGCCCGCGGCCGGCGCCGTGAAGATGATGCGCGAGTTGGCATTGCCCGCGCTGTCGTCGTCCCGTGCCAACTCGCCGCAGGTCGCGCCACCATAGAGGAAGAGGTAGGTGTCGAAGAAGCCGGTGTTGGCCGTCTGGATCACGTTGATGACCTGTCCGGCCGCCAGCGTCACGGCGTAGCGGTCGTAGTAGTAGCCGGCGCCGCGGGGGCCGTTGGTCGGGTCGGTGTTCGCGAAGGTACCCGCGGTGTTCGAGACGGTCGAAACTGCGGTCGAACCCGAGGACGAGCAGTAGCCCACGCACTCGCTGCCCTGCAGGGTGGTACCCGCGGCGCAGGAGGTGATGGTGCAGAGGCCGTAGGCCGAGCCATCCCAGGTCTGCTTGGCGCCGGCGGCGTTTGCCACCGCGCAGTCCACCACGTCGGGGTCGCAGGTTGCGCCGTTGAGATGGTAGCCCGTGGGGCAGGCCGACTGTGCGGCAGGCAGCACCGCGGTCCGGGCTAGGCGGACCCCCGTGCTCACGGATGCTCCCCCGAAGTTGTTGCGTGCAGCTGCCCGAATCCAGCGGTCGTTGTTCTCCCAACTGCCGCCCCGGATGACCCGATCTGTGTTGCTTGTCGGTGACCCGCCCAATGGGTCGGCCACGGTGCCGGGGTAGCTCCCGTAGCTGTCGTAGGCATACTCCCAGAGATTGCCGAAGACATCGTAGAGACCGAAGTTGTTGGCAAGCTTCTGCCCAACCGCATGGGTGCGAGACCCAGAGTTGAAGCCGCTCCACGAGATGGCGTTGAACTCCGCCGTGGTGGGCGCGAGCGGATTGGCGGCGTTGAAGGTGGCCCCCGTCGTGCCGGCCCGCGCCGCATACTCCCACTCCGACTCGGTGGGGAGCCGGTAGCCGGCACAGGCAACCCCCGCGAAGAGGGGCGAGGCGGTGCCGTCGAGCGTGCCGCCACCCCAGCCCGTGGTAGTGGAGGTGAGGGTGCCGAGGTCGTAGCAGGCGGGGAGCCCTTCGGCCTCCGACAGCCCGTTGGCGTAGGCCATCGCGGCGCGCCAGTTGACCCTCTCCACCGGCCCGGTCGGGTTGGCGTTCGAGGTGGTGCAGCTGGTGCCTGTGGTGGTCTGGAAGCAGGAGGGGTTGGTGCCGCCCGACCTCGCCGTCCATTCGGCCTGGGTGACCTCCTTCTCGCCCAGGAAGAAGGGGCGGGTGATGGTCACCTGGTGCTGCACCTCATCGGTACCTCGTGCGGTCTCGGTCGCGGGCGAGCCCATGATGAAGGTGCCGCTGGGGATGTAGTTCATGCCGGCCGGTGCGCATCGGTCGTTCTCGGCGCCCGCGGGCCCCGCCGCGCAACGGCCGCTCGCGCAGTCGATGTTGCCGGTGCAGAGGCTTCCGAGCGCCAGCTTGCAGGCGCCGTAGCTGGTGCCCGAGCTCCAGGTCTGGACACCCGTCGTGGCGCCGACGGTGCAGGTCTTGTCGTTGGTCAGGCAGAGACCGCCCTCCAGGTGGTAGCCGGTCGCACATCCCGTCGGGATGCAGCTCCCGTAGCCGCTGCCGTTCCAGGTCGCGTTGCCCGAGATGGTGCCGGCTCCGGTGGGCGCGCAGCCGATGACGTCGGGCTCGCAGGCCGCGCCCCCATCGTGGAAGCCGGTGGGGCAGATAAGCTGCAGCTTGGGGTGGACCGCGCTCCGCACGAGCCGGAGGCCAGCGTCACCGTCGGACTGAAAGGGCCCGAAACCTCTGTAGGAGGAGGACGCGCGGTGCTGCCCGCCCGACGAGTAGCCCATGAGTTGCTTGTAGCTGCCCGTGGCGGGGCCTGTGGGGTCGGTCACGGCGCCTGCGCCGTAGCCGCCCCAATCGTATGCCCACTCGCCCTCGATCCCGATGATGTCATAGAGGCCCCAACTGTTGGGGGTCTTCTGCGCCAGAGCGGCCCCAACGAGGCTGTTGATGGCTGCAATCTGCGCGACGGTGGGGCCCGGCGCACCGAGCGTGGTCGCATAGGTGGCGCCCGTGGTGCCGGCGCGAGCCGCATACTCCCACTCCGCCACGGTGGGCAGCCGGTAGCCCGTGCAGCCGACGCCCGCAAAGTCGATCGCCAGGGTAGATACGCCGCTCCGCCAGTCGGCCTCGTTGGTGGAGCCACTCACGGGCTGGCGCTCCGTGTAGCAGGGGGTCAGGTTCTCGGCGACGGAGCGGGCGTTGGCGAAGCCCACCGCCGAGGTCCAGGAGATGGAATTCTTCGCGAGGGTCGTGCTTCCGCCGGCCACCGAGGCCAGGCTGTTCCACTCGGCCTGGGTCACCTCGGTGCGGCCCATGAAGAAGGGGCGGGTGATGGTGACGGTACGCTGAATCTCCTCAGCAAAGCGGCGCGCCTCGGTCTGGGGCGAACCCTGCAGGTAGGTGCCGCCGGGGATGAAGTTCATGCCGGCCGGGGCGCAGCGGTCGTTGGCGGTGCCATCCGGCCCCGTAGCGCAGTTGCCGCTCTCGC
>CAIQPA010000312.1 GCA_903873545.1 uncultured delta proteobacterium | reverse complement strand
GCCGCGCAGATCATCGCCACGGTCGGCAGCCGCACCGTCACGGTCGAGGTCGACCCGGAGGCTGGGACCATCCACCTGCGGACCACCGCGCTACCGACCGGCAAGAACTCGGTCCGCATCCTCGCAGGCGACGAGTTCGGACGGGCCGCGCGCGAGCTCTTCATCCCGCTCTGGAACGAGCCGGTGCCCTTCGTCTGGCAAGACGCGACGATGTACTTCGTCTTCACCGACCGCTTCGCCAACAGCGACGCTGGCACCGCATCTGCGGCCTACGGACCTGTGCCCAACGTGCGGGCAGAGGCGAACTACCAGGGCGGCGACTTCGCCGGCGTCATCGCGCAGATCGAGTCGGGCTACTTCGACCGGCTCGGCGTGAACCTGCTCTGGCTGTCGCCCGTCTACGAGAACCCCGACACTGACTTCATCGCCACCGACGGCATCAACGACTTCACCGGCTTCCACGGCTACTGGCCCAATTCGGCCCGTCGCATCGAGGTGCGCTTCGGCGACGACCGGGCGACCGCAGAGCAGCGGCTCCGCGAGCTCATCGCGGCGGCCCATGCGCGCGGCATCCGCGTGCTCTTCGACCTGGTGCTCAACCATGTGCACGCGGAGCACGAGTATGTGAGCAGCAAGCCCTCCTGGTTCACCGCCGCACCCTGCAACTGCACCACCTCGCCCGGCGCCTGCAACTGGGACACCAACCCCATCGGCTGCTGGTTCATCGGCTACCTCCCCGACCTCAACTTCAAGAACCACGAGATCGCACAGCAGCTGACCGAAGATGTGGCCTGGTTCGTGACCGAGTTCGACGTGGATGCCCTCCGCATCGATGCCGCAAAACACATGGACCACGTCATCATGCGGCGCATCTCGAAGATGCTGAAAGACCGCTTCGAGCGGGGCGGCGGCATGCCCATCTACACCGTCGGCGAGACCTTCACGGGCCAGGATGGCCACGGCCTCATCATGAACTACGTCTCGGACTACGAGCTCCGCGCCCAGTTCGACTTCCCGCTCATGTGGCCCATCCGCGATGCCTTTGGCGGTGGCGGCTCCTTCCGCAACCTCGCAGCCCGCGTGGCGGTCGGTCGCGACGCCTATGGCGCCGCCTGGGAGTGGATGAGCCCCTTCCTCGGCAACCACGACATCCCCCGCTTCTCGCAGGTGGTCTACGCGCCCGGCGGCATCGACCCGTGGGGCAATGTGCCCGATCCCATGACCGCCACCAACAGCTCCACCTGGAATGTGGTCAACCGGCTGTCGCTCGCCTTCGCCTTCACCCTCACCCAGCCCGGCATCCCCCTCATCTACTACGGCGACGAGATCGGCCTCTACGGCGGCGGCGACCCCGACAACCGGCGCATGATGAAGTTCGGCGCCGACCTCTCCGAACAGCAGGCCCGCATCCTCTCCCGTGTGCAGGCCATCGGCCGCGCCCGCGCCGACTCCACCGCCCTCCGCCGCGGCGACTACCGCGAGCTCTGGGTCAACGACTCCTTCTACGCCTATGCCCGCGATGCAGGCGGCGGCGACGTGGCCATCGTCGCCTTCAACAAGGGGGCGCCGGCCACCATCTCGCCCATCTCCGTCTCCGCGCTCGGCATCGAGGGCGCCACCTTCCGCGACGCGCTTGGCGGCAGCCGCACCGCGACCGTCTCGGGCGGCAACATCTCGCTCACGCTCAACGACTGGGAGTATGTCATCCTGGTCCGCAGCGACCGCTGAGATGCAGCCCGCGCAGGCCTTCGAGCTCGGCTATCTGCCTGCGGCCTCCGGCTTCTTCTTCGACGGCATGGAAGTTGTGGCAGCAGCCTCTCCGGCCGCTGGTGGGCTCGAACCGCTGACCCACGCCTTCACGCTAGTGGCCGACGATGCGCTCGCGACCCGTGAGCGGATGGAGGCCCTCTGCGCCCTCGTCGGCGCGGCCCACAGCGTGGCCTGGCCGCTCCCGAACGGCGTGGATGACTACCGGCTCCTGCTCACCAACGGCGTCTTCGACATCGTCAACCGCTGGTCCTACATCGCCGACGCCAAGCAGATGGGCCGGCTGCAGGCCTGGTTCTATCTCGGCTTCGGCATCGGACGCGCGAGCTCGGTGCTTCAGGCGCTCCCGCTGCTGATGCGGCTCCGCGACACCATCGGCACAGCGGAGCCGGTCCCCTCCATGTGCGAGAGCCTGCGGAGCCTGCTCGCAGAGGCCATCCGACAGCTCGAACTCGCGGCGCGCGAGGCCGACCTCGACGCCGTCCGTCCGGAGCTAATGGCCCTCTCCGACGCCCTCAAACCGGTCGCCATCCGGCTGCTCGGCAGCGCAGACACCATCGCCTCGTCGCTCGACGATGCGGAGCGGCTCGGCCTGCTGCGCGCGCTGCTCGAACGGGCCCGCAACCCGGGCTTCGCCCCCATCCTCCGGTCGTAGCGGCTAGAGCGCCTCGAGCCTCAGCGAGGCCTTCACAAAGAGGCTCCACTGGTCGATCTGGTCGTCGGGCGTGCCGTCGAAGCGAAGACCGGAGTAGAAGACCGTGCCGGGCAT
>CAIQPA010000311.1 GCA_903873545.1 uncultured delta proteobacterium | reverse complement strand
TCGCACTCCGGTACCTCCGCGACGATCCCGGTGTGGGCGCTGTTCCAGGCAGAGACCGTCGCTGCGACGCCGCTGCGGGCATCCACCGTCAACACGGGCTCTCCGGCCGCGCTGAGCTGCTGCGCATAGGCGAGCGGCGCCTCTGCGAGCGCGGCAAAGAGCGCGTACTGATCGCCATAGGCCGCCGTTGCCTCCACCCCTTCCGTGATCTGAAAGATGGCCGGCGCCGTCCAGGGCAGCCCGCCCTCGCCGCAGTAGACATCGGCCTGCACCACGATGGGCTCGTTCACGGGCGGAAGCGACGGCGCAAAGGCAAAGACGGGGTCCACGGTCATCTCGGCCGGGTCGAGCGTGGTCACCATCCGCGTGCCGTAGGGATGGGCCACGATGAGCGCCTGCATCTCGCGGAGCGGCGCCACAATTCGCGTCTCGAGCTCGGCCGCAAAGGCGACGGCATCAAAGGTGGCCGCCGCGGCGTAGCTGCAGGAGAAGGAGCAGCCCCAGGGCTGGGTGAGGTCGTTGTAGAACTGTTGCGCGGTGTAGCCCTGATTGGCCAGCGCCTGCGGCAGCGGCAGGTAGCGCAGCAGCATGGCGAGTAGCTCAGGAGAGCCTGTGAAACCGCGGTAGCGGAGCTCCTGCAGAAAGAGTCGAGCATCGGTGATCGCTGCGAGTCCGTCGGTGCGGTAGCTCTCTCCCTCCACAAAGAGCGGCGGCAGCGATCCGGTCGGCCCGGCAAAGGTGGTCACAAAGGCGTGGCCGCCGGCCTGATCCACAGCGTTTCCGATAAGTTCAATGCTTTCAGTGCCATAGTAGGTCTGTGGCGCCTCGATCAGCACCGCATCGAGGTAGTTTTCCGGCACAGCGCGGCTCGCGCCCAGCACCGTCACATAGATGGGCATATCGGGCTGCGCAGCGATCGCCGTCAGCTGAATCGGCACCATCGGCTGCTCGGCGGCGTAGGTGAGCTTTACGGGCTGCAAATCGCCGACGGAGGCATCTTTCTGCAGTTTGAGCGCCACAAAGTGGGTCTCGTCGCCCATGAGGGCGTAGGGCTCCACGGCGGCGATGGCGGTCGCTGGCAGGTTGTAGTCGTTGGCGCCGAGCCAGTCGAAGAGCACCTGGGCGTCGGTGGCGCGGAGGATGGCGAAGTCGTAGGGGCCGGTCTGTCCCTGCTCAATGACCTCTACGCCGCCGCCTGTACCGGCGTCGGTGCTGCCGGTGTCCTGCACGGAGGCGTCCGAGCCGGCGAACTGGTCGTCCCAGCAGTAGCTGCCGCAGGTGCCGTGGTAGGTGGTGTTCTGGTAGGCTTCGCGCCGGTAGTTCTGCGCAAAGTAGCCGAAGATGGCGTCGGAAGAGACGCCTACCTCAGGGAGCGAGGGGGTTGGGATAATCCAAGCAAATTCAGTGGCTTCTCCCTGATACTGCACCTGTACGAAGGCCTGTACGGTGGAGCCATCGGCCACAAAGACGATGTTCTCGCCCGTCTGGTCCACGGGCACATTCTGGCAGAAGAAGCCGCCGCAGGCCTGCGCCACGGCGGGCGCGAGGAGGGGCGCGGCGAGCGCGAGGAGCGAGGCAGAGAGGCGTGCGACCTTCTTCATGGCTTCCATCCGATTTGGGGCATTTCTCCGCCTACGCGCTCTCTGGGGCGGCGGCAACGATCACGTCTGGTTCAGCGTCCGAGCATGGGGCGGAGCCGCTGCTGGCCATCGTGGAGCCGGTCGAGGCCGGTGGCCTGCATCTCGCCCACCGCGACAAGTCGGATGTCGGCCCTGTCGATGCCGGGTGGCGCGCCGAACCAGCCGATGGTGGAGGTCGGCTCGTCGCGGAGCCAGCGCTCGGCCTCGTCGCGCGACACCGCCGCCATCCGGAGCGTCCGTCCGCCGGGGCCACGGCGCGGGCGGGGATGGAGGCCGGTCACGAGGCAAAATTCGTTGCCCTCGACCACCTCGCCGGCGAAGGCGGCCTCTTCGCTCATCAGGAAGCGCTGTTCGACTGTTTCACGTGAAACAGCACCGGCCGGCCAGCGGAG
>CAIQPA010000310.1 GCA_903873545.1 uncultured delta proteobacterium | reverse complement strand
TTCGCCGGCTACGGCTTCAACAAGTCGCACTCGGCGGCCTACGCGGTCATCACCTTCCAGACGGGCTACCTGAAGGCGAACTACCCGCGGGAGTTCTACGCGGCGCTGATGACGAACGATGCGTCGAGCACCGACAAGGTGGTGCGCTACATCCAAGATGCGCGGGCGCGGGGCATCAAGGTGTTGCCGCCAGATGTGAACGCGTCGGGCGACTCCTTCTCGGTGGCGAACGGAGCAATCCGGTTCGGACTGGGGGCCATCAAGGGGGTTGGCCACGGTGCGATCGAGGCGGTCATGACGGCGCGTCTCACGAGCCCGTTCACCTCGCTCTTCGACTTCTGCGAGCGGGTGGATCTGCTCCGCTGCGGCAAGCGGGTGGTGCAGGCGCTGCTTCGATGCGGCGCCTTTGACAGCCTCTTCCCGGCACCGCCTGCGCCCAAGCAGGATCCCATCGCCTACATCGGCGTCTGGCGAGCGCGGATGATGGCTGCGCTCGACACCGCCTTTGCCCAGGGCCAGAAGTCGCAGGAGGATGCGGCGGCAGGTCAGTCGAGCCTCTTCTCGATGTTCGGCGAAGATCTTCCGAAGGAGCTGGGGAGCGTGAGCTATCCCGAGGCGCCGGCCTGGGATGACCGCGAGGTGTTAAACGCCGAGCGAGAGCTGACGGGCTTCTTTATGTCGGGGCATCCGCTCGATCGGTATGCGGAGGTTATCTATCAGTTCAGCGATACCCACACGGCGACGCTGGATGAGCGGCCCGATCGGAGCGAGGTCCGCATCGCCGCAGTGGTGTCGGAGTGCCGGGAGCGGCCGCTCAAGACGGGCGAGCGGATGGCGATTCTGCAGGTCACGGATGCCTACGGCTCGGTGGAGGTGGTGGTTCACGCCAAGACCTACAAAGAGGCGCAGGCGGTCATCGAGATGGGGGAGCCGGTGCTCATCACGGGCCGGGTTCGAACGGAGATAGAGGGCGAAGAGGAGCGTCGCACCATCATCGCGCAGGAGGTGGAGCTGCTCTCTTCGGTTCGCACGCGAAAGGTGACGGCTGCGAGGTTGGAGCTGGAGTCTTCCGAGGTGAGCCCAGCATTCATCGCGCAGCTTCAGGCGTTGGTGGGGCAGCATCCGGGGCCCTGCAGCCTTTCGGTGGTGGTGAAGCATCCGATCGGCGAGGCGGAGCTGCACCTGCCGGCGGCTACTCGGATTGCCTCTTCGGACGCGCTGCTCCGCGATTTGATGCGGCTTCTCGGGCGGTCTGCGATGACCTTCCGTTAGCGGGGGAGGCTGGCAGGGAGGGCGGCCTGCGCGGTCTCGCCGCAGGGGTCGCGCAGGGTAGCCACGACGAGGACGTTGGGGCTGCTCGAGAAGGGGAGCTGGAGGAGGATGGAGTTTGTCTCGAGGCTGCCGCTGGCGGCCTGCTCGGGCGTAGCGTCGACGAGGAGTTGGCGCTCGGAGCCGATGGTGAGGCAGCGGCTAGGCCCGAAGGGTGGGAGGCCCTCGAGGTTGAGTGGCGTGTAGCCGAGGATGATGGGCGAGCCGGCGGCCGATGGGTCGAAGTCGCCGGTGAGGGCATCGGCCGGGAGAGAGGCAGGGTCCCACTGGCGGCGTGACAGTACCTCGTCGGTACAGTCCTGCGGGCCGACGGGGCCGAAGCTAAAGAGGCGGAGTTCGACCATGGGGACCTCGTCGAGCTCTGCGCCCGAGGCGCGGAAGGAGGCGAAGATGTGCTGGCCGCCCTGAATGCCGTTGTGGACCTCGGGTGTGCCCTCGTCGAAGGTGTGGAAGCTGGAGTCGCCCCAGCCGACCGTCACGGAGAGGGGCTCGACGGTGGTGCAGTTCTGATCCGTAGGCAGAGTCTCGAAGTTGGAGACACAGCCGAAGGCGTCGACGGTGCAGGGGTCGGGCTCGTCGGGTTCGCAGGCTGTGAGGGCGAGCAAGAGGGCGAGCGAAACGTGGACAGGTCGTGCCACGAGGGGCAGAAACGGCCTGAGATGGGAGGGAGTCAGCATGGGCGACACGAGCCTTCCGAAGATACTGGTGGCCGACGATTCGGCGAGCGATCGCGAGCTGCTGTGGGAGCTGTTCCGAGGGTACTCCTGCATCTGGCTGGAGGCAACGAATGGGGCGGAGGCGCTGTCGCAGGTTCTGGTGGAGGAGCCGGACATGTTGATGCTGACCTCGATGGGAGCGCGGGTGAATGCGACGACGGGTCCGCTGTTTGGGGCCGATGGCTACCTCGACAAGCTGTTCGACATTGATGTGATGCGGAGTATGGTGGCCTCGTTGGTCGAGAGGAACGGCAGGCAGCTCCGGTTGCAGCCGGACCCGTAAGGCGAGTTGCGATGCGAATGCGTTGGATGTCGGTCGTCGTTCTGGCGGTGAGCATGTTGATGGTGGGCTGCGGCGGCGCGCCGGTGAAGCCTGCAAACTACGGAGAGGAGGCTCAGGCTGCCTATGAGCGCGCCGAGCGAGCGCTGGATCGTGGCGAGTATGAGGGGGCGCGGAACCTGCTGACGGAGATCTCGGAGCAGTTCGCGATGTCTCCGTATGGAGCGCTCGCAGAGTACCGGCTTGGTGATCTGTACTTTGAGGAGGGGAGCTATCTGCTGGCGGCCGACGCCTACCGGCGGTTTGCGCAGAAGCGTCCGACCCATGCCAAGGCGGAAGAGGCGGAGTTGGCGGCGGCGCGCTGCGCCTATCAGCAGATGCCTGGCGAGTGGTTTGTGATGCCGCCGGCGCATGAGCGAGAGCTGGTTTCGGCGAAGGAGGCCTACGGTGCGCTGACCCGGTTCGTGAAGGGTCGTCCCGATTCGGTGCTGCGTCCTGAGGCGGATCGGATGCTCGGGGTTGTGACGGATCGGTTGGCAGCGCACGAGTTGTATGTGGGCAAGTTCTACCTTGATCGATCGAACGCGCTGGCAGCGGCGCGTCGGCTTTCGGAGATGCTGACGCGGTACCCGACGTCGGGTTTGCGTTCGGAGGGTCGGTATCTGCTGGCGCTGAGCTATGTTTTGTTGGGCGACGGGGCAGCGGCGGTAACGGAGTTGGAGCGTCTTGTGACAGAGGACGGCGGATCGGAGTGGGGGTCGAAGGCGACCGCCTACCTCCGAAAGTACCGCGGTTGAGGGCGTTGGGGACTTGACATCGAACGGCCAAATCGCCTAGTTCGCCTCCCCCCACACCCCGAACTTCGGTCTTGAAGTCGTTCGGTGCGGGACTGACCATCGAAGGTATGGGCGCACGATGAGAACTCTGTACATCACTCGAGAGGAAGCGGATCGCCAGTGGATTCTGGTTGATCTGGCCGGAGCGACGGTTGGTCGCGCAGCGGCGCAGGTGGCGATGATTCTGCGCGGAAAGACGAAGCCGTCTTTCACGCCGAACGCCGACACGGGCGATTTTGTCGTGGCGATCAACGCCGACAAGGTTGTTCTGTCGGGCGCAAAGTGGAAGGACAAGATGTACCGCCACCACACGCAGTACCCGGGTGGTCTTCGTGAGGTTGCTGCACGCGATCTTCTTATCAAGCACCCTGAGCGGATCTTCCAGAACGCGGTTCAGGGCATGCTCCCGAAGAACCCGCTGGGTCGTCAGGTGCTTGGCAAGCTCAAGGTCTATGCTGGCCCTGATCATCCGCATCAGGCGCAGAACCCGACGCCGTTCCAACTTTCTACCAACGCTTAATTGAGCAATTTGACCTGGAGCCCTTGATGGAAGCTTCGACTTCATGGCGCGCCGTTGGCCGCCGCAAGACCGCATCCGCTCGCGTCACCCTTAAGCCCGGCACGGGCACGATCGTGGTGAACCGTGAGCCCGTTGATGACTACTTTCGTCGTCCGACCTCGGTGATGCTGCTCAAGCAGCCTCTCGAGCTCGTTGACCTGCTCGGCAAGTTCGATGTGTTCGCGAAGGTTGTTGGCGGTGGAAAGTCGGGTCAGGCCGGCGCTATCCGTCACGGCATCTCGCGCGCGCTCCTCGAGTTCGACGGTGAGCTTCGCGCCACCCTTAAGCCGGCCGGTTGCCTCACCCGCGACGCCCGCGGCAAGGAGCGTAAGAAGTACGGTCGCATGGCTGCTCGTCGTCGCTTCCAGTACTCGAAGCGCTAATCACCTTTTCCATCGACCTCCTCGCGAGGTCTGGATCGTCAAGGCGGACCTCTTTCGGGGGCCGCCTTTTTCGTTGGAGCCTCACGCATGGCACAGTTCTCGGGTCCCGTTGCCGTTCTGGCAGATCGCAAGGCTCGCCCCTTCTGGGCAGGCCATCGTTGGGTCTTCTCCGGCGCGCTCGCGCATCAGCTTGAGGGACTATCGGCCGGTACCGTGGTGGAGCTCCGCGACTCGCGGGACCAGGTGCTGGACTTTGGTCTCTGGAGTCCGCGATCGGCGCTTCGGATCCGGCTTCTGGGCATCGGGCCCGTATGGCCCTTCGAGGGAGCGACGCTGCCCGACAGCTTCTGGCAGGAGCGGGTTGCCTCTGCCGTCGGCCTGCGTCGCCGGCTCGGACTGCCGTCGGCTGCGACGGATAGTTACCGGCTGGTGAATGCTGACGGCGATGGGCTGCCTGGCCTGTCGGTAGACCGCTACGGCGACGGGGCGCTCATGCACATGTCGAGCGCGGTGCTGACGCCCTACCTTGGTTGCATCGTGGAGGCGCTCCGGAAGGAGGCAGGGCTGGCATGGCTGTGGCACCGGAACGACGCGACCTTTGCGGAGCGCGAGGGCTATGCGGCGGTGGATGAGGCGGCCTTCGGTGAGGCGCCGGAGGAGCTCTGGGTTCACGAGCTCGGCCTTCGTTACATCTGGTCGCCGCGGAGCCAGCAGAAGACCGGTCATTACTGTGATCAGCGGGAGAACCGGGCCTGGTTTGCCGAGCTGGCGAAGGGTGCTCGGGTGTTCGACGCTTTCTGTTTCAGCGGCGGATTTGGGTTGGCCGCTGCGCGTGCAGGGGCCCTATCTGTGCTGGGTGTGGACAGCTCCGAGGGTGCAGTCGCGGCTGCACGCCGGAACGCGGCGGAGAACGGCCTGTCGGAGCGGACAGAGTGGGTGAGCGACAAGGTGGAGAACCGGCTGCGGCGCGCCTTCGACAAGGGGGATCGGTTTGACCTGATCTCGCTCGACCCGCCGAAGCTGGCGCCGGACCGGAACTCCGCGGAGGCGGGTGAAGGGAAGCAGACCTCGCTCTGTGTGGAGGCCTTTCGGGTGGCAGCGCCCGACGGACTGGTGCTCGTGAGTTCCTGCAGTTCGGTGCTAGGCGAGGGTTCTATCCTGAGCTCGGCCGGCGATGCGGCTGTGCGGCTCGGACGTCGCGTGGATGTGGTGGGCGTGCGTGGCCATGCCGGTGATCACCCCTACGTGGCTGCGATGCCGGAGTGCCGGTACCTGACTGCCGTGCTCTTCCGCGTGCGCTGAGTCTGCCTCAGCCTAGCGGGCCGATGAGCAGGTAGAGCAGCAGGAAGGGGAGGAGTGCGAGGACCGCGCGCGGGTAGGAGAAGTCGTACTTGGCGCGCAGGAAGTGGAGCATCGCGCGTACGCCGACGATGAGCGCGAGGAAGGCGCCGAGGGCTGGGATGGCGACGAGCAGCAGC
>CAIQPA010000309.1 GCA_903873545.1 uncultured delta proteobacterium | reverse complement strand
GCCATTGGCGAGCGCCGCATAGGTGAGCGCTAGCTGCAACGGCGATGTCCGCACGTCGCCCTGACCCACCGAGGTGTTGACCGCAAAGCCAAACTGGAAGCCACCGTCCGAGTGGGTCTCATGCCAGGCCTTCGTCGGCACGAGCCCCGCCGACTCCCCCGGAAGGGTCACACCGGTCATTTCGCCAAAGCCAAACTCCGTCGCGTAACGGGCGAGTCGGTCCATGCCCAGCTCCACGCCAAGGCCGTAGAAGTAGATGTCACAGGAGGCGGCCAGCGCCGACGACAGGTTGACCTCTCCATGCCCTGTCCGGTTCCAGCAGCGGAAGTCCCGGTTGCCGTAATGATAGACGCCGCCGCAATCCACCTCGGTCTTGGGGTTCACGAGCCCCTCCTCCAGCCCAGCCATCGCCGTCACAACCTTGTAGGTCGAGCCCGGAAAGTAGCTCGAGGTCGCCTTGTTGAGCATCGGCTTGAAGGGATCGTTGTCGATGCGCCGCTTCTCTTCGTTCGAGAGCCGACCCGACCAGGCATTCAGGTTGAACCCGGGCTTGGAGTAGATGGCCAGAATCGAACCGTCCCGCGGATCGAGCGCAACGACCCCACCGCTCGGCGTCCGTGCCATCGCGTCGTCGGCAATCTGCGTCAGATCGGCATCCAGCGTCAGCACCAGTTCCTGACCTGGTACCGGCTCCACGCGGCGGAGCGAACCCAACAGCTCGTTGGCCACCGCCGCGCTCTGCTCCACGCCCCGCACGTCGACCACATTCCGCTCCAGCCCCGGCGCACCGCGGAGGATCGACTCAAACCAGCGCTCCAACCCCGTCCGGCCCACCTGGTCTCCACCCGTGTAGCCTGTGCTCTCCCAGCTCCGAGCCTCCTCCTCCGAGATGCCCGAAACATAGCCGATGGTGTGCGCGGCGAGGCTGTCGAAGGGATAGTAGCGACGCTGGCTGATCCGGAGGTAGATGCCCGGCAGCTCATTCTTCCAGGTCTCGACCACCGCAACCTGGTCGCGCGGGACGTCGCGACGAACAACGATTTCTGCACCCGTCCCGGTCTGAGAAGCGGCGATCAGGCGCTCCAATTTATCTTTGTCAATCGGTAACTTGGTTGCCAACAACTGGGGAACTTCTTTGTTTCGAAAGAGGATCATAGGTGAGGCCATGATGTCGTAACTCGGACGGTTCTCCGCCAGCACGCGACCCTTGGCATCAAAGATGCGACCCCGGTCCGGCGTGATGTCGCTCTCCCGCACAAAGTTACCCGATGCCAGCGACTGGTAGTGAGGCCCCTGCTCCAACTGCAGGAACCAGAGCCGCGCCACAATCACCACCCAGGGGGCCAGAAACGCCAACCCCACCAGCACCAGCCTACGGGTCCGGTGCGCCACTTCCGAGGCCCCGGAGAGCGCGCCGCCAAACGACGCCTCGCTGCTCATCGGGGCCGCAGCGGGGCGAGCCCGCGGGTCCGGGTTGCCGACAACCGTCCCAGAAGCGACAGCACGGGAGCAACCAGCACCGCCGCCGCCGCCGTCAGGAGCGCGGTCAAAGGGGTTGTGCGGAGCAGATACCCGCCCGCCCAGGGAAGCTGCGACGAGACCGACACCAGCGACAAGAAGACCAGATCAAACAGGCAGGTCATCACCGCGGCCCAGCCCGCCGCAACCAGCGACCCCTCCAGCTGCAGCCGATGGCGCAGCCAGATCGTCGCCATCCCGACCGTGCAGAGCGCGATCAGGAAGGGGCCCCGCCCCGCACCGCCGAGCAGGCCTGCGGCCGTCCCGAATAGCAGCACCGTCGCAAAGGCCCAGTCAGCATCACGACGCAGCGTCACCCAGACCACCCAGATGACAGGAATGTTCACGAAGATGGGCTCCAGCTCCAGCGCCGGCGCGAGCGCTGCATGCGCATAGAGCGCAGCCAGTCCGAGCAGCCAGGCGGCGAGAACCTCCATCAGCGCTCCTTCTCGCCCAGGATGATGAAGACCTCTTCCAGCCGACCGAAGTCCACCGCCGGCTCCGCCATCGCCTCCTGAAAGAGCCCCTGCTTGCTCGCCACCAGCTTCGATACCCGCCCCACGATCAGATCAGGCGGAAACTTCCCGCCGATGCCGCTCGTCACCAGCAGGTCGCCCTCCTTCACCTCATCGCGCCGCAACAGGTAGGCAATCCGGGAGAGGTAGTCGTCGGAATGGCCCAGCCCCTGCACCACACCTCGGGCCCGGTTGCGCTGCACCACCACATCGATGCTCGACCGGGGGTCAACCGCAAGCGTCACTTGAACCACGCCCCCCGCAACCTCGCTCACAGATCCCACAACGCCGGCGCTCGACACAACCGGCTGCCCCACCGCTACCCGAGACGACCCCGAAGCAACCGACAGCGAGGTCACGCGAAACCAGGGCGTCATGTCTGCGCCGATCACCTTGGCCGGCACCAGCTCCAGGCGAGGATGGGCCGCTGCAAAACCGACCAGCGCGCGGAGCCGTGCGTTCTCCTGCAGGATGCCGGCCAGACGGGCGTTCTCCTCCCGCGTCCGCGCCACCTCTTTGCTGAGCGCGTCTGCCTCCGCCCGAGCGCGCCCCGCATCTCGGAACCGCTGAACAAAGGTCGAAAGCGGCGAGAGGGACCCTGCCCCCGCCCGCTCCGCCAGCGCGCCACCCTGCATGAGCACCGAGCCGACCGGTGTGACACGGCTGGTCGCATCGCGCCCCTCCACCGCCCAGAAGACGAGGCCCACCGCGAGCACGAAGAGGCCGGCAAACAGGCCGCGCTGCTTACGAAGAAACTCCCACATCAGCGGGCCCCTCCTGCGACCGGCGCCAGCGCCTTCACGCCGAGACGGCGACCTTCGCCATCAGACGAGGGTCGTCCAGCACTTGACCGGCCCCGAGCACCGCGGCGTCGAAGGGTCGGTCAAAGAGGATGGGCGAGAGCTTGAGCTCGCGACGGATGAGTTCGGCAAGGTGGCGCAGGTTAGAGCCGCCGCCCACGAGCATGATGCCGTTGTTGAGAATATCGCCGCGCAGCTCGGGCTGCGTGTTGATGAAGGCGCCGTTGATGGCAGCCAGGATGTCGTTGACCGGCCCTGCAAGCGCCTCGCGGATCTCGTCGGAGGTGACCTCGACGATGCGCGGTCGCTCAGAGACGACGTCGGAGCCGCGAATCTCCATCACATACTCTTCGCCCATGTCCATTGCGTTGCCGATGGTGCACTTGACCGACTCGGCAGTGGGTTTGCCGATGTTGAGGTTGTGGGTCCGCTTCACATGCTCGATGATCGCCTCGTCCATCTTATCGCCGCCGGTCCGCACCGCCGTGCACTTGGCGATGCCGAAGAGGGAGATGATGGCGACCTCCGTGGTACCGCCACCGATGTCGACGATCATGTTGCCGGCCGGCTCACCGATCGGAAGGCCCGTCCCGATGGCCGAGGCCATGGGCTTCTCAATGAGCTGCACATCTCGCGCGCCTGCCGACTCCGCTGCATCCTTCACCACGCGGCGCGCCACCTGGCTGAGGCCATAGGGCACGCTGATGACGGCGCGGGGCGACACCAGCATCCGACGGCTGTGGGCCTTGGTGAAGAAGTATCGGAGCATCGCCGAGGTGACGTCGAAGTTGTCAATCGCGCCATCCTTGAGGGGCGCTACGACATCCACGCCCGGGGGCGTCCGACCAAGCATCTCTTTGGCGCGGGTGCCGATCTCCAGCACATTGGGTACGCCGCGAGCATCCTTCTCAATGGCGACCAGCGAGGGCTCCGAGAGGACGACACCCTGGCCCGAGATGAAGACCCGACAGTTCGACGTCCCGAGGTCGACCGCGAGGTCGTTCGAGAAAAGTCCGAGAAACTTGTCGAAGATCATGAAGACTCGTGCAAGGGAGGCGATGACAGAAGGGGCGAGACTAGCCTACCCTCCCCGCCTCGACAAGGTTCGGCCCCACGAGTGCGGCCGCGCGCCTTGCTACCTCGCGCGGGTGCGAGTAACACCCTCCCCTTCGTCTTGCCTATTCGGCGGGCCTACGCCCGCATCGATGGAGAACTGGAAACATGCTTGAGGCACTTCGCGAACAGCGCCGGAACAAGGTCATTCTCATCATCCTCGGCGTCATCATCGTCGTTTTCGTGGTCTTCTTTGGCCCTCAGTCGAGCGGCTACACGACCAAGAGCGGCGACTGGGCCGGCAAGGTAGCGGGCGAAGAGATCACCGACAGCGAGCTCCGTGCGACGGTTGAGCGGTGGCGGCAGAACGGCTCCGAGAGGATCAGCGACGAGAAGTTCGCCGAGCTGCGCAAGGGCACCCTCGACGACATCGCCCTGGTTCTGCTGCTCGCAGAGCGGGCTGCGGCGTCGGGCATCACCGTGACCCCCGAGGCGATCAGCT
Source organism: uncultured delta proteobacterium (assembly GCA_903873545.1). Lineage (GTDB taxonomy): Bacteria > Myxococcota_A > Bradymonadia > REDH01 > REDH01 > CAIWGR01. The sequence continues at coordinate 2,280 of CAIQPA010000309.1, read as the reverse complement.
GCTATGTCGTCAACTGGCACGACGACTACCACAAGGATGGCAAGGCCATCTGCCGCGACTTCCCGGCCGAGTACAAGGCGCAGTTCGCCAACGTGGACTACGACTACTTCTACGCTGACGAGACTGGTGGCTTCTCCAAGGAGTACCGCGACCGGATCGTCGGCTACTTCGGCCGTTCCGTCGCCGACTACGAAACCTTCAAGGGCAAGGAGCTCGCCGCCCTCCAGTATCTGGCCTGGCTTAACGGCACGCTGGCGGTCCCCCCCGCGATCGTGATGAAGGCCTACGCTCGTCGCAACGAGAAGGTCGAGCTCGAGTATGTCTCGCTCGACCCCGCGCAGGTCACCGCAGCCGACGTCTCCGACGCCGAGGCTGCAACCTGGGCCGAGGCCAACGCTGCCAAGGTCGAGGCGGCCTACAACGCGCCGGGCAACGACTACACCCGTCCGCTCGAGATCAAGCTTCGCCGCATCTACATCCGCAAGCCGAGCGAGGGAGACGAGGCAGAGAAGGCGGCCGCCAAGGCACGCTTCGACGCCGCGCTTGCCCGGGCCAAGGCCGAGGACTTCTCCAAGGTGGTCACGGAGCTCACGGAGCTCGACCGCGAGAAGGAGTCTCAGGGCGACATGGGCTTCCGGTCGGCTGAGAACATCGCCGCCGAGGTCTTCGACGCCGTCAAGGACAAGAAGGCGGGCGACATCACGACGGTTGAGCAGGACTTTGCCTACAGCATCCTCAAGGTCGAGCAGGTCAATGCGGCCGGCAAGAAGCCGCTCGCCGAGCTCAAGACCGAGATCGCCAAGACGCTCCTCAAGGAGTCGCGGACCAAGAGCGCAGCAGAGGGCCTCGGTCTCCGTGGCAAGCGCATCCTCGAACTCGCCGCCAAGTCCAAGACGCTTGCCGAGGCCGTCGAGGCAGAGGCCAAGGAGGCTGGCGACGGCGAAGGTTCGGGCGCGGCCCAGGTCAAGTCGGGTTCGACCGGCCTCTTCGCTCGCGAGGGCGTGGGCATGTCCTACGGCGACTTCAAGCTCCCCGCTCCGCCCGCCGATGCGATCCCCAGCGTGGGCCGTTCGCGCGAGCTGATGAAGCTGGCCTTCACCCTCACGAAGGAGGCACCGCTCCACCCCACCACCATCCTCGTCGACGGCGTGCCCTTCATCGTTCGGCTCAAGGACCGTGTGGCAGCACCGACGCCGCCCGCAGCCAAGGATTTGGCGCAGCTCGAGACCGAGCTCCGCGTGCAGTTGCTCGAGACCGCCATCGGCGAGACCAAGCAGCGGGCCCGTCTTCTGGTGCATGCGGCTGCGGGCGAATCAGCCTGGTCGCCCTACTTCAAGGCGATCCTCGATGGGGCGATTGGCAACGGAGACTACAAGGTCAACGAGCCCCTCTTCGTCGTCGAGCCGGAAGTCGCAGTTCCCGGTGTGGCAAATGGCTCGGGTGGTTAACTTTTCACTTGACGGGGATCCGGTCTTCGCTTAGACGACCGCTCCCTACCGCGGGAGTAGCTCAGTGGTAGAGCGCGACCTTGCCAAGGTCGAAGTCGCGGGTTCGAATCCCGTCTCCCGCTCTGATGTTTCGCCCCGACCTCGTGTCGGGGCGAAAATCGTTTTTGGCCCTACTTTTGCCTCTCGCCGCCCCTTTCTTCGCTACCCCGAAGCGTTGGCGCGCACTAGGAGTGGCTCCATGAGCGAGACTGCCTCCATACGCTTCGACGCAATCGACGCCGACGCCATACTCAGGCTCTCCACGCCGAGCCTCGTTGCGCGCGCCCGGGCCATCGCAGACGACCACTGGGGAACGGTGGTCACCTTCTCCCCAAAGGCCTTCCTGCCTGTCACCAATCTCTGCCGCAACCGGTGCGACTACTGCGCCTTTCGCCGCTCTCCTGAGGACCAGGGCGTCTGGACGATGTCGCCGGACGAAATCACCCGAACCCTCGCACGCGCCTCCGAGCTTGGCTGCATCGAGGCCCTGCTCTGCCTTGGCGACACCCCGGAGACCGCCTTCTCGAGCTATCGTCGGCTGCTCGCAACCTGGGGCTTTGAGAGCACCGCGCACTACCTCCGATGGGCCGGTGAAGAGGCGCTCCGACACGGCCTCATCGCCCACACCAACGCGGGCATCCTGAGCGAAGATGAGCTCCGCCTCATCCGCCCCGTCAACGCCTCCATGGGCCTCATGCTCGAGTCTGTGAGCGAGCGACTCTGCGAGCCAGGGCAGGTGCACCACCGGGCGCCAGACAAGCGCCCTGCCGTTCGGATCGCCATGACGGAGCGG
>CAIQPA010000308.1 GCA_903873545.1 uncultured delta proteobacterium | reverse complement strand
TGCTCTATGTGGGAGAGTTGTCGGCGCGCGAAGGTCGCAAGCATCAGACAGGGTTTGCGGCGCTGCTTGCGGCGCTGTTGCTCACGCTGGTGCTGGCCGGTGAGCTGGTGGCCAGCCGCGGTCCTGCAGCGCTGCTGGCGCCGGGCGACAACCTGGTCTCGCTGACGCTGCTGCTCGGTATCGTCTATCTGGTGGCGCAGGGGTCGTCGGCGACCCGGGTTGCAGGCGTGCTGGTGGCGCCGGCGGGTACCATCCTGCTGACCGCCTTTCTGCTGCAGGTCCCCATCGTCGAGTCGGCCTCGCCCGAGCTGCGCGGCATGCTGTTGCTCCATATCGGGCTATCGGTGTTGGGGCTCGGCATGCTCGGTGTCGCTGCCATCATGGCTGCAGTCTATCTGGTGCAGGAGCGGCTGCTGCGGCAGCGCCGGTTCGGCGTGCTCTTCCAGCGTCTGCCGGGACTGCAGGAGCTCGACGACGCCTACTACCGCCTCGTTGTGGGCGGCTTCATCATCTATACGATGGCCGTGACGCTCGGTGTCGCCTGGTCGCTCTCGGCGCCCCATAGTGGCCTCGACCTCCGCGTGCTGCTCGGCTCCATCTCCTGGCTCTTCTTTGCGGGCGTTATCCTGTCGCGGGTGAAGAGCGGCTGGCGCGGTCGCCAGGCGGCTTGGCTCACGATCGCAGGCTGTATCGCCTGTTACGCAATCCTCGGCCTCTACAGCGGCGGTGGCCGATGATGGGCAAACTCTGCCTGCTCGGCGTTAGCCACAAGAGCGCGCCGGTGGAGGAGCGGGAGCGGCTCGCCGTGCCCGAGGCGTCGCTCCCCGACCTGATGCGTGAGATGGTGGCGCTGCCCTCGGTGAGGGAGGTTGCCGTCGTCTCGACCTGCAACCGGGTGGAGTTTGTGGCGCTGGCCGACGAGCCAGAGGCTGTGGAGGGCTTCATCAAGCAGCGCTTCGGCCTGACCGACGAGTGGATGGCCCGCCACGCCTACGAGTATGGCGGCCGCGACGCGCTCACCCACCTCTTTCGTGTTACCAGCGCGCTCGATTCGCTCGTGCTCGGCGAGTCGCAGATTCTGGGGCAGGTGAAAGACTCGCTCTCGATGGGGCTTTCGTCCGGCGCCACGGGCACGGTCATCGGCAGGGTCTTCTCCCACGCCATCCGGACTGCCAAGCGGGTTCGGACAGAGACGGGGATCTCCGAGAGCGCGGTCTCCATCAGCTACGCAGCCGTGGAGCTGGCGCGAAAGGTTTTTGGCCGGATCGACGGCCGCCGGGTGCTGGTCATCGGCGCGGGCAAGATGGGTGCGCTTGCAGCCAAGCAGCTCGTGCAGGCGGGTGCCGGCCAGGTCGACATCTGCAATCGGAGCGTGGAGCGGGCGCAGGCGCTGGCCGCCGAACTGGGCGGCAAGGCGCACGGCTTCGAGGCGCTCGGGCAGCTCCTGGAGGAGGCCGACATCGTTATCTCTTCGACGGGTGCGGCCGGCTTCGTGGTCAAGGCCGAGCTGGTGCGCGAGGTCGTGGTCCGTCGGAAGTACCGGCCCCTCTTCTTCATCGACATCGCGGTCCCCAGGGACATCGATCCGGCCTGTGACCAGCTCCAGAATGTCTATGTCTTCGATATCGACGACCTGGAGAAGGTGGTCGACGCCAACCTCTCGACGCGGCGCGCGGAGGCGATCGCCGGCGAGCGGATTGTGACGGAGGAGGTGGCGCAGATGGAGCGCTGGTTCGCCGAGCACAGCGTGGTGCCAACCATCGTGGAGCTGCGCAACCACTTCAACGCGACGAAGGAGTCGGAGGTCGAGCGCATCCTGCGCGCCCACCCGTCGCTGCCGCCCGAGCAGCGCGAACTGCTGCACCGCTTTGGCAACCAGCTCATTGCAAAGCTGCTGCACGGTCCCACCGTGGCGCTCCGCTCCTCCACGGCTAGCGCCTCCGACCAGCAGCTCATGATGGCCACCTCGCGCCTCTTCGGGCTCCATGACCCCGGCGACGCCTTGCCAGCCGTCGCTGCGCCCGAAGGAGAGCAGGAAGGATGAAGCAGCTTCTTCGACTCGGCACCCGTGGCAGCCCGCTCGCGCTCTGGCAGGCCGACCACATCACCGAACTCCTGCTCGCTGCGCACCCTGGGCTGACCATCGAGCGGGTCGTCATCAAGACAGAGGGCGACCGCGTGCTCGACCGTCCGCTCATCGAGATTGGCGGCAAGGGGCTCTTCATCAAGGAGCTCGAGGAGGCCATGCTCGACGGCCGCATCGACTTCGCCGTCCACAGCCTCAAAGACATGCCCGGAGCGCAGCCCGAGGGGCTGGTGCTCGACGCCTTCCCGACCCGCGCCGAGCCCTTCGACGTGATGGTCTTTCGGCAGGCTGGCATGACGCTCGCGACACTCCCCGCAGGCGCCCGCATCGGCACCGGCTCCATCCGGCGGAGCATGCAGCTGCTGCGCCACCGCGCCGACCTCGCGATTGTCGGCATTCGCGGCAATGTTGGCACCCGCCTCTCCAAGCTCTCTGGCGATGACGGCCTCGATGCAGTCGTGCTCGCCGAGGCCGGCCTGAGCCGCCTCGGACTCCTCGATGGCCTCCACTGGGAGCGGCTCGGTGTCGAGGTCTCGCTGCCGGCACCCAGCCAGGGCATCCTCGGCATCCAGGCGCGGACCGACGACGCCGAGACGCGGGCGCTGCTCGCACCGCTCGACGACAGCGAGGCCCGCCTCTTTGCGCTTGCGGAGCGGGCCTGCATGTTGGCGGTCGGTGGCGACTGCAAGACACCCTTCGGCGCCTTCGCAACGCGGAGCGGCGATGGGCTCCGGATCGAAGCCCGCCTGATGGACGATGACGGTTGGACCACCGAGGGCAGCCGCATGGTCATCCTCCGCGACGATCCCGCAGCGCAGGCTGAAGAGCTGGGACGCCGGCTCGGCGAGAACATCCTCGAGCGGCATCGAGCCCGCGACGGCCGTCCTGGCCGCATCGATGGAGCGTAGCGGCGTACTGCCGCAGCGGCGGCCCACGCTCCTCTGTCTCCGTGCGCCGGACGAGGCTCGGACGATGTTGGAGGCGCTCGAGGCGGCGGCGCTCACGGGGCTTCCGCTGGAGGTGCTCCGCTACGAAGAGAGCTGGCAGCAGAGCGCCGATGCTGCTGCTCTCGCGGCTTCGCTGAACGCCGAGGATGTCGTGGTGCTGACCTCACGCCGCGGCGTGCGCGCTTGGCACAACCTCTGCCTCTCTTCCGGCAGCGGCGCGCAATCCACGCCCGTCGCTGCGGTCGGTGCCGCGACGGCGGCAGAGGCGGCGCTGCACGGACTGTCGGTCTTCCTCACGGGCGACTCCGACGCCTACGGACTGGCCGAGCAGCTGGCGGCATCGCCTGTGTCGGGCCGTCTCATCTTCGCAGTTGCCCGCGAGGCCGATGCCGCGCCGCAGGAGCTTCTCGCATCGCGGGGGCGGCAGGTTGTCCGGCTGGAGACCTACGCTGCGGTCCCTGTCCCGACGCTCGCCGCCCGCCTCTCCGCGCTCCGTCCCGAAGATTTCGCCGGCATCGTCGCGACCTCCGCCAATCGCCTCGAAGCCTTTGTCACCGCGCTACCTGCGGAAGGCCGGAACGGCTGGCTCGCTCTTCCCTTTTTCGTCATTGGCGAGCGAACGGCGGAGCGTGCGCGGCTGCTCGGCGTCACGCGTCTGACCGTCGCCTCTGGCGCCTCCACTGAGCGGTTGGTAGACGCCGCGGCGTTGGTCCTGTTGGGCCCTCAACACGGAGAGAACGAATGAGCGGCTCCTTCCCCATGATCCGCATGCGCCGCATGCGTCGCGACGACTTCTCGCGCCGGCTGATGCGGGAGAACCGCCTGACCGCGGAC